>NZ_JBFUHY010000007.1:0-169170 GCF_056402155.1 Pseudomonas sp. P4_C1 | reverse complement strand
CACTGTAGGAGCGAGCCTGCTCGCGATAGCGGTAGTTCAGACGATGGAGGACAAGGGCAGATTACTTACCCCCGCTGCGCCTCAGCCTCTTCATGGGCATGACGCAACCGCTCACGGCTGTTGGTCAGGTGCAAACGCATGGCGGCCCGCGCCGCATCGGAATCCTGACGGGCAATGGCGTCGTAGATTTCCTCGTGCTCACGGCTCAGGCGACTCATGTAGTGCTGCTGGTCGTCATGGGCCAGGCGCGCGGAGTTCAACCGTGTACGTGGAATGATGCTGGTGCCCAGGTGGGTCATGATGTCGGTGAAGTAGCGGTTGCCGGTGGACAGCGCGATTTCGAGGTGGAAGGCGAAGTCCGACGCCACGGCATCACTGGCATGAGCGGCGCTTTCGTTCAACGCATCGAGGGCGGCGCGCATGTTGGCCAGTTGTTCCGGATTGCGACGTTGCGCTGCCAGCCCGGCGGACTCCACTTCCAGGCTGATGCGCAGTTCCAGGATCGCCAGCACATCGCGCAAGGTCACCACGGTCGCCGGATCGATACGGAAACCGCTCGGGCTCGGCGTGTCGAGCACGAAGGTGCCGATACCGTGGCGGGTTTCCACCTGCCCTGCCGCCTGCAAACGGGAAATCGCTTCGCGCACCACGGTGCGGCTGACGCCATGGGCATCCATGATGGCCGACTCGGTAGGCAACTTGTCGCCACGCTTGAGATGACCGTCGCGGATCTGCTCGGACAGCACCGTCACCAGTTCCTGAGCGAGGCTGCGGCGCTTGCGTGGGAGGCGTGGTGCGTCGTTCAGGTTTTCCATGGTGAACATCTGTCTCGAAAAGTTCGGCTGCTGAAAGCACATCATAGCGCAACGCAGTTGTACGATCACCGTCAAGATGAGCACTGCCCCCTGTGGGAGCGAGCTTGCTCGCGATGACAATCTGTCAGGCAACATCGTCGTTGAATGTCAGTCAGCCATCGCGAGCAAGCTCGCTCCCACAGGGTAAGTGGTGTTTATGCGGTCACGGCCTGGTCCACCAAATGGCCATTCTCGATACGAACGTGCCGTGGGTGGAAGCGCTTCAAGCTGCTGCGATGGCCGACGCTGACAATGCTCAGCCCCGGCAACTCGTCGATCAGCGCCTGATACAGCGTGGCCTCGTCCTCTTCGTCCATCGCCGAGGTCGCTTCGTCCATGTACAGCCATTGCGGTGCATAAAGCAGCGCACGGGCAAAGGCCAGGCGCTGCTGCTCACCCGGCGACAACATGCGCTGCCAGTGGTTGGCTTCGTCGAGACGGGCAATCAGGTGCGGCAAGCGACAGGTTTCCAGGACCTGCACGTAGCGTTCGTTCGGATAGATATCGCCAGCCTGTGGATAACTGAGAACATCGCGCAGGGTGCCAATCGGCAAATACGGTTTTTGCGGCAGGAACAGGTAACGCGCCGCTGGCAGGCGAATACTGCCGTGGCCGGCCGGCCACAGATGGCCCATCGCCCGCAGCAGGGTCGACTTGCCGCTGCCGGAACGACCGCTGAGCATCACACGGTCGCCCTCCTCCACGGTCATGTCGGCGTTGGTCAGCAGGTGACGACCTTCAGCCAGGTCGAGGCCGAGGTTGTGCACCTTCAGCACCGAGCCCGAATTCTGTACGTCGATGGCCGGCGCACGCTCTTCGTTGTCACGCATGGCCTGGTGGAAGCTCAGCAGACGATCGCAGGTGGCGCGCCAGGAAGCGAGGCTCTGGTACGCACTGATGAACCAGCTGAAACTCTCCTGCACATTGCCGAATGCCGAGCTGATTTGCATCAGCTCGCCCAGTTCGATCTTTCCGGAGAGGTAACGCGGCGCGGCAACCATGAAGGGGAAGATGATGGCGGCCTGGCTGTAACCGGCGGTGAAGAACGTCAGGCGCTTGGACACCTTCATGATGTCCCAGAAGTTATGCCAGACCATCCCGAAGCGGCCGCTCAACCGACGATTTTCGTTCGGCTCGCCGTTGTACAACGCGATGCTTTCGGCATTCTCGCGAATCCGCACCATGGAGAAACGCAGATCGGCTTCGAAGCGTTGTTGTTGGTTGTTCAGGCCGATCAGGCGACGACCGATCAAATGCGTCAGCCAACTGCCCACCACGGCGTAAACCAGGACGCACCAGAACATGTAGCCGGGAATGGTGATGCCGAATACTTCAATGCTGCCCGACACGCCCCATAGAATGATCGAGAACGACACCAGGCTGACGATATTGCGCAGCAACCCGATCCCCAACTCAAGGGTGTTGGAGGTGAAGTTGTTGAGGTCTTCGGAAATCCGCTGGTCCGGGTTATCGGTGTAACCGCCCTGCTCCAGCTGGTAGTAATTCTTGTCGGCGAGCCAGCGCGCAAAGTGCTTTTCCGTAAGCCATGCCCGCCAGCGAATCGTCAGCATCTGGGTCAGGTAGAGCCGGTATACCGCGCCGACGATCGCCACCGCCGCAATCGCGCAGAAGTACAGGATCAGTTGCCAGAACGCCGCCTCGTCCTTCTTTTGCAGGGCGTTATAGAAATCCTTGTACCAGGTGTTGAACCACACCGAGATCCCCACGCTGATCAGCGACAACGCAATCACCGCGATCAGCAGTGTCCAGGCCTTGACCTTCTCTTCACTGCGCCAGTAAGGCGTGATCATCGCCCACACTTTGCGAAAAAACTGCCCGCGCACGGCGTCGTTGACCGCGGAATACTCAGCGTTCTGATTCATGGATAAGGCTCGCTAGAGAAAAGAACACAAACGAACCGATCATAGATGATCGGTTCGTTTTATCGTGAGATACGGCCTGCATTCGTTCAGCGCAGGTTCAGCGACGAACGGGACGCTTCTGCAGTTTGCGCTGCAGAGTGCGGCGGTGCATGCCCAAGGCACGGGCGGTGGCCGAGATGTTGCCTTCGTGCTCGGTCAGCACGCGCTGGATGTGCTCCCACTGCAGGCGGTCCACGGACATCGGGTTTTCCGGCACCAGGCTGTCGAGGTCGGCGTGTTCGGACAGCAGCGCCGCCAGCACGTCGTCGGCGTCCGCCGGTTTGCACAGGTAATTGCAGGCACCGCGCTTGATCGCCTCGACAGCGGTGGCAATGCTCGAATAACCAGTGAGAATCACCACGCGCATTTCCGGGTCCATTTCCAGCAACTTGGGCAGCAGCACCAGGCCGGAATCGCCGTCCATTTTCAAGTCCAGGGCGGCGTAATCCGGCAGATCGGCCTTGGCCAGTTCCAGGCCTTCTTCGGCGGAACTGGCAGTGCTGACGCGAAAACCGCGGCGGGCCATGGCGCGGGCCATGACACGGGTGAATGTGGCGTCGTCATCGACCAACAACAAATGCGGCAGTTCTTCGCCTTCGACTTGGATCTCTTCACTCATGTTCGTCTCCTCGGGCGACACGGGGCAGGCGCAGCTCGGTGAGCGTACCGCCTTCCTCATGACTGTAGAGTTTCACTGAGCCGCCGGCGCGTGTCACGCTGGCCTTGCTCAAAAACAGGCCCAGGCCGAAGCCTTTGCCCTTGGTGGTAAAAAACGGTTTGCCGATTTGCTCGGCGATGGCCAGCGGCACACCGGCGCCATGATCACGAATGCTGATGGTGAGATTTTCCCAATCCCAGTCCAGCGTCACTTGCAGCCCTTCGGGGCAGGCATCGGCGGCGTTGTTCAACAGATTCAGCAAGGCCTGGGTCAAGTCCGGCGGCGGCGCCATGCGCGGTACCGGGCCCTGGCCGAGGCGCTGGAAGCGATAACTGGCTTCCGGGCGCATCAGGTGCCAGCGATTGAGGGCTTCATCAAGCCAATCGGTGACGTCCTGGATCTCCACCGCCAACCGGCGATTGGCCTCCGCGGCGCGCACCAGATGCTGCAAGGTCTCTTTACACAACTTGACCTGATCCTGCAGCACGCTCAGGTCATCCTGCAACATCGGGTCATGGTGGTCCTGACGCATTTCCTTGAGTAGCACACTCATGGTCGCCAGCGGCGTGCCCAGTTCATGGGCCGCGCCGGCGGCCTGGGTGGCGACGGCCAGCAGTTGCTGATCGCGCAGGCCTTCTTCGCGACGAATGGCGCGCAGCTCTTCCTGACGGCGCAGCTCTTCGGCCATGCGCGCGGCGAAGAACGTGATCACCGCGGCGGCGAGGGCGAAGCTCAACCACATCCCGTACACCTGCAGGTTTTCCCGAGCGATCGGGAAGGTTTGCAGTGGGTAGAACTGTGCCAGCAACAGCGTGTACATCGTCAGCGCGATACCCGACAGGATCACCGAGTAACGCCATGGCAACGTCACCGCGGCAATGGTCAACGGCACCAGGTAATAGGAGACGAAGGGGTTGGTCGAGCCACCGGAGAAATACAGCAAGGCGCTGTGGATAAACAGGTCACAGGCCAGTTGCACGGCGTATTCGAGCTCGGTCACCGGCCACGAGGTACGCAGGCGAATCGCCGTGAACACGCACAACAGCATCGAACAACCGAGGGTCGCGGCCAATTGAAACCAGGGCAGTGGCAGCAATTCGAGCCAGTAGGCCAGGCCCACGGAACCGGCCTGTGCGGCCAGCACCAAGGTGCGGATGAACGTCAGCCGCCAGAGATTCTGGCGAGTGGCGGAAGTGATTTGAACGGGGGCGAGCATGAGCTCTCCTGATGAGCGCTCCAGGCGGATCGCAGGGAGTATAACCAAGCACGGGGGCTGACAGGCAAAAGTGCGGCAAACGGCCACAGGACCGGAAGATCCGCTGCGCCTGTAAGGCCGCCATCGTCGGAACGCCGCCCGGACCAAGCTCGCTCCCACATTTGGAATGCGCACTCCTGTGGGAGCGAGCTTGCTCGCGATTGGCCGCGAAGCGGCCCCTAACGACCCATCTGTATAGAAGTTGTAACTGTGCGAACCGGAGCATAAAAGCTAGAGTCTGATGGTTTCACGCAGGCCCGGACCATACCCCTGCGCACCTTCCAAGGAGCCTTCATGCACACATTCCGCCGCAGCGCCGCCCTCCTCGCCCTGAGTGTTGGCACCGTCGCCAGCCTCCCGGCCCTGGCCGCCGACGAGCTGCATTACAACCAGATTTCCCTGCGCGCCGAAGTCAGTCAGGAAGTGGCCCGCGACTTGATGATCGTGACCCTCTACACCGAAGAACAGAACAGCGACCCGGCCAAACTCGCCGCCGACGTCAGCACTGTAATGAACAAGGCGCTGGCCCAGGCCAAGAAAGTCAAGGACATCACCCTGCGTCAGGGCAGTCGCAACAGCTACCCGATCTACGATACCAAGGGCCAGAAAATCACCGGCTGGCGCGAGCGCGCCGAATTGCGCCTGGAAAGCTCGGACTTCGCCGCGCTGTCGAAGCTGACCGGCGAGCTGCTCACCGACCTCAAAATGGGCGGCATGGACTTCGCCATCGCCACCCCGACCCGCAAAGCCAGCGAAGACGCCCTGCTCAAGGACGCCGTGACCGCCTTCAAGGCCCGCGCCCAGCTTGCGACTGATGCTCTGGGCGGCAAGAGCTACAAAATCGTCAACCTGAACCTCAACAGCAACGGTTATCCACAGCCTTACCTGCGCGCGCCGATGATGATGAAAGCCGCCGCCATGGACGCCGCACCGGTGACGCCAGATGTTGAAGCCGGCACCAGCCAGGTCAGCATGACCGCCGATGGATCGATTGAAGTGCTGATGCCTTGAATCGATAGCCTTTTAAAAAAAAAACGGCGATCACTCACATGATCGCCGTTTTTTTATTTTTTTGGAGGGGACTGTTTTCAGGCATGAGCTATAACTGGAGAGTCCACCGGGAAAAGCCGGCAGTTGCACCGGGTGCAACTGAGATTGACTGGCCACTATCGGTGCAACAATAACCACTCTTATTCACGCCATACCCACCCCACAAAACGGGGTATGAATAAGTAACACCCCGCCCTGATCGGGAGCACCCTGCGCTCAGGACGCACCGTGAAAGTGCGTCGTTTGCACCGTAAAAATGCCGCGCAAACGGTTAAATGCGGCAGGATTTATACAAATGCGACATTAAGGTACGTTCGTACCACCGTTTCAGGCTTGTAGTCACTCTGGATCTTGCATTGGGTATGGCCCCTGCATAAGTATCCGCAGGCACGACTCACGAGGTCGTCCTCAAATTCCAAAAATGACAACAAATCATGAGGCCACCATGCTTAAACACGCGGTCATTCCGTTCTTAGTTGGCGCAAGCTTGCTAGCCAGCGCACCGTTCGCCCAAGCAGCGACTAACCTGGTGTTCTGCTCCGAAGGGAGCCCGGCCGGTTTCGATCCAGGTCAATACACCACCGGAACCGACTTCGACGCCTCTGCAGAAACCATGTTCAACCGCCTCACCCAGTTCGAGCGCGGCGGCACCGCCGTTACTCCTGGTCTGGCAACCAGTTGGGACGTCTCCGATGACGGCCTGACCTACACCTTCCACCTGCGTGAAGGCGTCAAGTTCCACACTACCCCGTATTTCAAGCCGACTCGTGAGTTCAACGCCGACGACGTGCTGTTCACCTTTAATCGCATGATTAACAAGGATGACCCGTTCCGCAAAGCGTACCCGACCGAATTCCCGTACTTCACCGACATGGGGATGGATACCAACATCACCAAGATCGATAAAGTCGATGACCACACGGTCAAGTTCACTCTGAAAGAAGTTGATGCCGCGTTCATCCAGAACATGGCCATGAGCTTCGCTTCCGTGCAGTCCGCCGAGTACGCCGCCCAGCTGCTCAAGGAAGGCAAGGCCGCCGACATCAACCAGAAGCCGGTCGGCACCGGCCCGTTCGTGTTCAAGAGCTACCAGAAAGACTCCAACATCCGCTACACCGGGAACAAGGACTACTGGAAGCCTGACGACGTGAAGATCGACAACCTGATCTTCGCCATCACTACCGACCCGTCGGTGCGTATTCAGAAGCTGAAGAAGAACGAGTGCCAGGTCACCCTGTTCCCTCGTCCGGCCGACCTGAAAGCGCTGAAGGAAGACAAGACCCTGAAGGTGCCTGACCAGGCTGGCTTCAACCTCGGTTACATCGCCTACAACGTGATGCCCAAGGTCAAGGGACAAACCGATGCGAACCCGCTGGCCGAGCTGAAGGTGCGCCAGGCGCTGGACATGGCGGTCAACAAGCAACAGATCATCGACTCCGTGTACCAGGGCGCCGGCCAACTGGCGGTCAACGCCATGCCGCCGACCCAATGGTCCTACGACACCACCATCAAGGATGCGCCGTACAACCCTGAGAAAGCCAAGGAGCTGCTCAAGGAAGCCGGCGTGAAAGATGGCACCGAAATCGTTCTCTGGGCGATGCCGGTACAGCGTCCGTACAACCCGAACGCCAAACTGATGGCAGAAATGCTGCAGTCCGACTGGTCCAAGATCGGCCTCAAGGTCAAGATCCAGAGCTACGAGTGGGGCGAGTACATCAAGCGCTCCAAAGGTGGCGAGAACCAGGCGATGCTGATTGGCTGGAGCGGTGACAATGGTGATCCGGACAACTGGCTGAACGTGCTGTTCGGCTGCGACTCGCTGGAAGGCAACAACTTCTCCAAATGGTGCGACAAGAAGTTCGACGGCATCGTCAAGGAAGCCAAGCGTACGACCGATCAGGCCAAACGCACCGAACTGTACAAGCAGGCGCAACACGTGCTCAAAGATGCTGTGCCTATGACACCTATCGCTCACTCGACGGTGTTCCAACCCATGCGCGACAACGTGCAGGATTTCAAGATCAGCCCATTTGGCTTGAACTCCTTCTACGGCGTCAGCGTCAGCAAGTAAGACATTGCAACGGCGACGTTTCTGACGTCGCCGTTGCTTTATCTACCGAGCAAGCAGGAATTTGCCTACATCCAAATCCGCAGCTGACTACAGCATCGGGGGAGGACGCGTCGCCATTTCCTACGAGCCTTTAGGACTTTACGCATTTACTGCCGGACCCGTGGCTCATACCGTCGGGATCCGACCAGCGCATGCGTGGGTCATCGGTTACTGCTGCGTGCATGGCTTGAAATCAATGATGCCTCTACGTCCGCAGACGGGACGGCGGCTCATTGACAACACTTTGAGAGAAAAGGAGCGTTATGCGCCATACCTTGGTTTTATCCGCATTGCTGGGCACCGGCCTGTTGGCCGCCACTTCCATCAGCCAGGCCGCCAACAACAGCCTGGTGTTCTGCTCCGAAGGCAGCCCCGCCGGTTTCGACACGGCGCAGTACACCACTGCGACCGACAACGACGCCGCCGAACCGCTGTACAACCGGTTGGCAGAGTTTGAAAAAGGCGCAACCAACGTCGTACCGGGCCTGGCCACGAGCTGGGATATTTCCGAGGACGGCCTCAAATATACCTTTCACCTGCGCGAAGGGGTGAAGTTTCATACCACCAAATACTTCACGCCGACCCGCGATCTCAATGCCGATGACGTGCTGTTCACGTTCAATCGCATGCTCGATCCGCAACAGCCTTTCCGTAAGGCATATCCGACAGAGTTTCCGTACTTCAACGGCATGAGCCTGAACAAGAACATCGCCAAGGTCGAAAAAAACGGGCCGCTGACCGTGGTCATGACGCTCAACAGCGTGGACGCCGCGTTCATCCAGAACATCGCCATGAGCTTCGCCGCGATCCTTTCGGCCGAATACGCCGACAAGCTGCTCGCCGAAGGCAAGCCGAGCGACATCAACCAGAAGCCGATCGGCACCGGACCGTTCGTGTTCAAGAGCTACCAGAAAGACTCGAACATCCGTTACACCGGCAACCAGTACTACTGGGACCCGAGCCGGGTCAAGCTCGACAACCTGATTTTCGCCATCAACACCGACGCCTCGGTGCGCGTGCAGAAACTCAAGGCCGGCGAGTGCCAGATCACCCTGCACCCGCGCCCTGCCGATGTGACCGCGCTGAAGAACGACCCGGCCCTGCAACTGATCGAGAAGCCTGGCTTCAACCTCGGCTACATCGCCTACAACGTGCGCCACAAACCGTTCGACCAGCTCGAAGTACGCCAGGCGCTGGACATGGCGGTGAACAAGCAAGGCATTCTCAATGCCGTTTATCAGGGTGCGGGGCAACTGGCGGTCAACGCCATGCCGCCGACCCAATGGTCCTACGACGACACGATCAAGGACGCCGCCTACAACCCGGAAAAAGCCAAGGAGCTGCTCAAGGCTGCCGGCGTCAAGGAGGGCACTGAAATCACCCTCTGGGCCATGCCGGTCCAGCGTCCGTACAACCCCAACGCCAAGTTGATGGCCGAAATGCTCCAGGCTGACTGGGCGAAGATCGGCCTCAAGGTCAAGATCGTCAGCTATGAGTGGGGCGAGTACATCAAGCGCACCAAGAACGGCGAACACGACATCAGCCTGATCGGCTGGACCGGTGACAATGGTGATCCGGACAACTGGCTGGGCACGCTCTACAGTTGCGACGCCATTGGCGGTAACAACTACTCGATGTGGTGTGATCCGGCCTACGACAAGCTGATCAAGCAGGCCAAGGTCGTCACCGATCGCGACCAGCGCACCCTGCTCTACAAACAGGCGCAGCAGTTGCTCAAGCAGCAAGTGCCGATCACGCCAGTCGCCCACTCAACGGTCAACCAGCCGCTGAGCGCCAAAATCGAAGGGTTCAAAGTGAGCCCGTTCGGTCGCAACGTTTTCTCGGGTGTCAGCATAGAAAAATAACCGATTAGCCAGAAATGCCGGGGGGCAGATTTTCCGCCCTCACGCAGACGCTTTGCCGTCTTTTGCCAATTTGGCCGACAGCAAACGTTTGCGATGCCGTGAATGAGTTCTAAACCAATAGCCGGATCACAAAAAAAGACCGGCATAAAAATAGAAAGTAAGGAGCTTTACCCATGAAACTGAGCAGCACCGCGTTATTGGCCTTGGCCATAAGCAGCGTAACCGCCACGGCTTACGCAGAAACCCAAAGCCAGGCCTTCACCCCGGTTACCGTGAACGAGAAAAGCGCCCAAAGTGAAGCCACCGGCTTTGTCGAAGGCCAGTCGATCACCGGCACCACGCGTAACTGGTACGCCAACGAACAACTGCAACGCGGCGCCAAGTTCGCCTACAAGAAGGACGGCGTTTCGACCCCGACCGATCGCCGGATCAACTGGGTCCAGGGCACCATCCTCAAGTACAACTCGGGCTTCACCGAAGGCACTGTCGGTTTCAGCACTGAAGTCGCCGCCTACAACGCCGTTGCCCTGGACCGGGACCGCAAAGACCTGGCGTCCAACAACGGTGGCGCACCGGGCTCTCGTCCAGGCGCGGGCAACAACCGTACCCTGACCAAGGAAGGCGGCGACGCTCAAGGCCAGTGGAGCAAACTGGGCCTGGCCAACGTCAAGGCCCGTGTCTCCAACAGCACCCTGACCGCCGGCCGCATGAACTTCAGCAGCCCGATGGTCGACGTGATCGGTAACCGTGCACTGCCTTCGAGCTTCCAGGGCGTGGCCATCCACAGCGAAGAACTGAACAACCTGGCCTTCGACCTGGCCACCTTCGACCGCAACTCTCCGCGTACCGAAGAAAGCCTGCGCAAATTCCGCACCGAATACGCCAACGGCATCGTCGAATCCGACCACATCTACACCGGCGGTATCACTTACAACCCGCTCGCCAGCCTGACCACCAGCCTCTGGGCGACCCAGGCTGAAGACATCTGGAACCAGTACTACTTCGGCGCCTCTCACGTACTGGGCGACAGCCAGGTACTGAGCCTGACCACCGGCCTGAACTACTACAAAACCAAGGAAACCGGTAAAGCCCTGATCGGCGATATCGACAACGACACCTACTCGCTGTCGTTCGGTCTGACCCACCAGGCCCACACCCTGACCTTCTCGTACCAGGAAGTGAACGGTAACGAGTACTTCGACTACCTGCACGAAACCAACGGCATCTACCTGGCCAACTCCCTGCTGTCGGACTTCAACGGCCCGAACGAAAAATCGTTCCAGGTTGCCTACGGTCTGAACATGGCCGAATACGGCGTGCCGGGCCTGAAGTTCAACATCTACCAGGCTCGCGGCTGGGGTATCGACGGTACTCACTACACCGGCAACGGCGGCGTGGCCGGCAAGGGTTACGACGGCATCCAGTCCCAGGATGGCGAACACCACTATGAATACGGCATCGGCGCAACCTACGCCGTGCAGAGCGGCCCGCTCAAGGCCACCACGATCCGCGGCACCTACACCGCTCACCGTGCCAGCGAAAACCAGGCTGACGGCAGCATCAACGAGTTCCGTCTCGTGACCACGGTTCCGTTCAACATCCTGTAATGCCGCTGCCGAACGGCTGATTCATTGACGAATTGGCCGTTCGGCTTTTGTCCTTTAACTGATTGCAGAGGGTTCTTGATGAAAATGCTTCCCCTACGTGCGGCCATCGCGGCTGCGTTGCTCAGTGTCGCTGTCGGTGTCTCGGCCAAACCGCTGGTGGTTTGTACCGAAAACAGCCCCGAAGGCTTCGACATGGTCCAGTACACGACTGCAGTCACAGCCGATGCGGTGGCCGAAACCATCTTCAATCGCCTGGCAGACTTCAAACCCGGTACCACCGAAGTGATTCCGGCGCTGGCCGATTCCTGGGATATCAGCGAAGACGGCCTGAGCTACACGTTCCACCTGCGCAAAGGCGTCAAGTTCCACACCACCGAATACTTCAAGCCGACCCGCGACATGAATGYCGACGATGTGGTCTGGAGCTTCCAGCGCCAGCTGGACCCGAATCATCCGTGGCACAAACTGTCGAGCGTGGGCTTCCCGTACTTTGAAAGCATGGGCTTCAAGGAGCTGCTCAAGAGCGTCGAGAAAGTCGACGACAACACGGTCAAGTTCACCCTGACCCGTCCTGAAGCACCGTTCCTGGCCGACATTGCCATGGCCTTCTCTTCGATCTACTCCGCCGAGTACGCCGACCAGTTGCTCAAGGCCAACAAGACCGGCGACCTGAACAACAAACCGGTCGGCACCGGCCCGTTCGTCTTCCAGCGTTACAACAAGGACGCCCAGGTTCGCTTCAAGGCCAACCCGGAGTACTTCCGTGGCAAGCCACCGGCCGATGCGTTGATCCTGGCCATCGCCACCGACAACAACGTGCGCCTGCAGAAGCTCAAGGCCAACGAGTGCCAGGTCGCGCTGTATCCAAAACCGGATGACATTCCGAGCATCAAGAAAGACGACAAGCTGAAGGTCGATGAGCTGAATGCGATGACTGTCGCGTACATCGCCATCAACACCACGCACAAGTACCTGAGCGATGTACGGGTGCGTAAAGCCATCGATATCGCCTTCGACAAGGAAGCTGCTGTCAACGCGCTGTTCGGCAAGGGCAATGCAACAGCCGCAGTCAACCCGTTCCCGGACACCCTGTTGGGCTACAACCACACACTGAAGAATCCGGCCCGTGATCTGGACAAGGCTCGCGCCCTGCTCAAGGAAGCCGGCGTACCGGAAGGCACCACCTTCACCCTGTTCACCCGCAACGGAGGCGGCGCAACCAACCCGAACCCGATGCTCGGCGCACAGATGATGCAGGCCGACCTGGCCAAGGTCGGGATCAAGATCGACATTCGCGTGATGGAATGGGGCGAAATGCTCAAGCGCGCGAAAAACGGCGAGCACGACATGGTTTCCGCCGGATGGGCGGGCGATAACGGCGACCCGGATAACTTCCTGACGCCTATGCTCAGTTGTGAAGCGGCCAAGAACGGCGAAAACTATGCACGCTGGTGCAATGACAAGTTCCAGGCCCTGATCGATCAGGCCCGGGAAAAAACCGACCCGGCCGAGCGTGCAGCCCTGTACGAGCAGGCCCAGGTCATTTTTAACCAGGACCAACCGTGGATCAGCCTGGCGCACACTCGAATGTTTACCGCAATGCGCAACAACGTAGAGGGCTATCACATTAGCCCCCTCACCACCAACAACTTCGCCACCACCCAGGTGAAGTAATAAGAAAACTCCCGGCATGCCTGACCCTGGCATGCCGGGCACGCCTAACCGGCTGATGAGGTACAACACACGATGTTTAGTTTTATTGCCCGCCGACTGGGGTTACTGATCCCCACGTTCTTCGGTATCACCTTGCTGACTTTCGCGTTGATTCGCATGATCCCGGGCGACCCCGTGGAAGTCATGATGGGAGAACGCAGGGTCGATCCCGAAATGCACGCTCAGGCAATGGAACGCCTAGGTCTGAACAAACCCCTGTATGCCCAATACCTGGATTACATCGGCAAACTGGCCCACGGCGATCTCGGTGAATCCCTGCGTACCCGTGAAAGCGTCTGGACCGAATTCACCTCGCTGTTCCCCGCGACCCTGGAACTGTCCTCGGCCGCGCTGTTGTTCGCCGGTGTCCTGGGCCTCTTGGCCGGAGTGATCGCGGCACTCAAGCGAGGATCCCTGTTCGACCATGGGGTGATGGGCATCTCCCTGGCGGGATATTCGATGCCGATCTTCTGGTGGGGCCTGATCCTGATCATGTTCTTCTCGGTGTCGCTGGGCTGGACCCCAGTGTCCGGGCGGATCGACCTGCTCTACGACATCGAGCCACGCACCGGCTTCATGCTGATCGATACACTGCTGGCCGATGACGTCAGCGCGTTCCTCGATGCCCTGCACCACCTGATCCTGCCGGCCATCGTGCTGGGTACCATCCCGCTGGCGGTGATCGCGCGGATGACCCGTTCGTCGATGCTCGAAGTGCTGCGTGAAGACTACATTCGCACCGCCAAGGCCAAGGGTCTGTCGCCGTCGCGCGTGGTGTTCGTGCACGGTCTGCGTAACGCGCTGATTCCGGTACTGACGGTGGTCGGCCTGCAAGTCGGCACCCTGCTGGCCGGCGCGGTTCTGACCGAGACCATCTTCTCGTGGCCGGGCATCGGCAAATGGCTGATCGAAGCCATTGGCGCCCGGGATTACCCCGTCGTGCAAAACGGCATCCTGTTAATCGCCTGCCTGGTGATTGTGGTCAACTTCGTAGTGGACATCCTCTACGGCTTTGCCAACCCACGCATCCGTCACCAGCGCTGAGATCATGACCATGACCACTCCAATTCCATCGGTAGCAGTCGATCAAAGCCTGCTGTACCCGTCTCCGTACAAAGAATTCTGGCAAGCGTTCTCCAAGAACAAAGGTGCCGTCGCCGGCCTGATGTTCATGTTGCTGGTGATTTTCTGCGCGATCTTCGCCCCGTGGGTTGCCCCCCACGACCCGAGCGAGCAGTACCGCGATTTCCTGCTGACCCCGCCGGCCTGGCTGGAAGGTGGGCAACTGCAATTCCTGCTCGGTACCGACGAACTGGGCCGCGACCTGCTGTCGCGCCTGATCACTGGCTCGCGCCTGTCACTGATGATCGGCTTGTCATCGGTGGTGATGTCGTTGATTCCGGGCATCCTGCTGGGCCTGTTCGCCGGGTTCTTCCCGCGCGTGGTCGGCCCGACCATCATGCGCCTGATGGACATCATGCTGGCCCTGCCGTCCCTGCTGCTGGCCGTGGCGATCGTTGCCATCCTCGGCCCTGGCCTGATCAATACCGTGATCGCCATCGCCGTGGTGTCCCTGCCGTCCTACGTTCGTCTGACCCGCGCTGCGGTGATGGGCGAACTGAACCGCGACTACGTGACCGCCGCGCGCCTGGCCGGTGCCGGCCTGCCACGCCTGATGTTCGTCACCGTGCTGCCTAACTGCATGGCGCCGCTGATCGTTCAGGCCACCCTGAGCTTCTCCTCGGCGATCCTCGATGCCGCCGCACTGGGCTTCCTCGGCCTTGGCGTACAACCGCCAACCCCTGAGTGGGGCACCATGCTGGCTTCGGCTCGCGACTACATCGAACGCGCCTGGTGGGTGGTGAGCCTGCCTGGTTTGACCATTTTGCTCAGCGTGCTGGCAATCAACCTGATGGGCGACGGCCTGCGCGATGCGCTGGACCCGAAACTCAAGAACGCCGCCTGAGGAGATTCCCATGTCACTGTTAGAAATCAAGAATCTCAACGTTCGCTTCGGCGACAAAAACGCCACGCCAGTGGTCGATGGCCTCGACCTGCAAGTGGACAAGGGCGAAGTGCTGGCCATCGTTGGCGAATCGGGTTCCGGCAAGTCCGTGACCATGATGGCGCTGATGGGCCTGATCGAGCATCCGGGGATCGTCACCGCCGACGCCCTGAATTTCGACGGCAAGAACATGCTCAAGCTCAACAATCGCCAGCGTCGACAGATCGTCGGTAAAGACCTGTCCATGGTCTTCCAGGATCCGATGACCGCGCTGAACCCGAGCTACACCGTGGGCTTCCAGATCGAAGAAGTGCTGCGCCTGCACCTGAAAATGTCCGGCAAGGCCGCGCGCAAGCGCGCTATCGAACTGCTGGAAAAAGTTGAAATCCCGGGTGCCGCCAGCCGAATGGACGCCTACCCGCATCAACTGTCCGGTGGTATGAGCCAACGCGTCGCGATTGCCATGGCGATTGCCGGCGAACCGAAACTGCTGATCGCCGACGAACCGACCACGGCGCTGGACGTGACCATTCAGGCGCAGATCATGGACCTGCTGCTGGCGTTGCAGAAAGAGCAGAACATGGGCCTGGTGCTGATCACCCACGACCTCGCCGTCGTGGCCGAAACCGCCCAGCGCGTGTGCGTGATGTACGCAGGGCAAGCGGTCGAAGTCGGTCAGGTACCGCAACTGTTCGACATTCCGGCACACCCGTACAGCGAAGCGCTGCTCAAGGCGATTCCGGAACACAGCCTCGGCGCCGCGCGTTTGTCGACGTTGCCAGGCATCGTGCCCGGTCGCTACGACCGCCCGCAGGGTTGCCTGCTGTCGCCGCGCTGCCCTTACGTGAAAGACAACTGCCGTCAACAACGTCCGGCACTAGACCAGAAAAGCAACAGCCTCGCTCGCTGCTTCTACCCGCTGAACCAGGAGGTGGCGTAATGGCCGTCGTTCTTACCGCCCGCGACCTGACCCGTCACTACGAGGTGTCCCGAGGCCTGTTCAAGGGTCACGCCACTGTGCGCGCCCTCAACGGCGTGTCGTTCGAACTGGAAGCCGGCAAGACCCTCGCCGTCGTCGGCGAGTCGGGTTGCGGCAAGTCCACCCTGGCCCGTGCCCTGACCCTGATCGAAGAGCCGTCCTCCGGCTCCTTGAAAATTGCCGGCCAGGAAGTCGCCGGTGCCGACAAGGCCCAGCGCAAACAACTGCGCAAAGACGTGCAGATGGTGTTCCAGAGCCCGTACGCCTCGTTGAACCCTCGGCAGAAAGTCGGCGATCAACTGGGTGAGCCGCTGCTGATCAACACCAACCTGAGCGCCGCGGAACGTCGCGAGAAAGTCCAGGCGATGATGAAGCAGGTGGGCTTGCGTCCCGAGCACTACCAGCGTTATCCGCACATGTTCTCCGGCGGTCAACGCCAGCGGATCGCCCTGGCCCGCGCCATGATGCTACAACCGAAAGTGCTGGTAGCGGACGAACCGACCTCGGCGCTGGACGTGTCGATTCAGGCGCAGGTGCTCAACCTGTTCATGGATTTGCAGCAGGAGTTCAACACCGCCTATGTGTTCATCTCGCACAACCTGGCGGTGGTACGCCACGTTGCCGACCACGTGATGGTGATGTACCTCGGTCGCCCGGTGGAAATGGGCCCGAAAGAGGATATTTACTCCCGTCCTCTGCACCCCTACACCCAGGCGCTGTTGTCGGCGACGCCAGCCATCCACCCGGATCCGAACAAGCCGAAAATCAAGATCGTCGGCGAATTGCCCAACCCGCTGAACCCGCCGTCCGGCTGCGCTTTCCACAAGCGCTGCCCGTACGCCACCGAGCGTTGCAGCACTGAAGAGCCGGCCCTGCGCCTGCTCGACACTCGCCAGGTGGCTTGCCACTACGCCGAGCAATTCCTCGACGGCGCGGCATAAAAAACTGTAGGAGCCAGCCTGCTGGCGATTGCGACATACCAGTCAACATTTCTGTTTACTGACAAACCGCAATCGCTAGTAGGCTAGCTCCTACAGGGATTGAGCTGCTCAAACTCTTGATGCGTTGACCAAACCCCTTCCGCCTCGATTGCGCATCAGTCAGGCAGAAGGGGTTTTCTTTTACTTGCCATTGAGCGACTACGTCTGGCTGTCACCTTCTTCTTCATCGGAGTCCGGCTCGTCGGTAGTCGAGTCATCGTCGTTGTCAGCGCCACCCTGCCCCTGATCTCCCGGTTCCGATTCGGACTTGGCAAGCATCAACCCCGCATAACCCGCCTGCCCGCTCGAAGCCTGCTCCCCATGATCGATACACTCGGCCCACGCCATCGAAGTTCCGAGCGAGAGCATCACCATCACCTTCAACAGCAGTAAAACGCGAAACAACCTGTTCATAGCCGATTCCTTCCTTTCGTAGAGTGCCTGTCTGGTGCTGAGTGAAATCTAGTTCCGATCAGCCGGGTTCTCCAGATTGGACGTTGTCGAACCCGCGGAAATGCCCTTGGATTGGAGACTGGTTTGGAATAGGGGCGATTCCAAATTCAACTAACACCGAAGAATCCTGTGGGAGCGAGCTTGCTCGCGATGACGGACCTGCCGCCAGCATTAATGTCGACTGACACACCGCTATCGCGAGCAAGCTCGCTCCCACAGGGATCCATCGTCAATCATGGAAATGCGGACAATAAAAAACCCCGAGGCTTTCGCAACGGGGCTTTTGAATTTTGCAGCTCAGTGCTTAATGATGCTCACGCGTCGCACGGAATTTAACATCCGGCCAGCGCTCTTCCATCAGTGCCAGGTTGACCCGCGTAGGCGCGAGGTAGGTCAAGTGACCGCCGCCGTCCAGTGCCAGGTTTTCCACAGCCTTGTTGGAGAATTCCTCAAGCTTCTTCTTGTCGCTGCATTCGATCCAGCGCGCGGAATAAACGGTGATTGGCTCGTAGGAGCATTCGACCTTGTATTCCTCTTTCAAACGGCTGGCGACCACATCGAACTGCAGCACACCGACGGCGCCGAGGATGATGTCGTTGCTGCGCTCCGGGAAGAACACCTGGGTCGCGCCTTCTTCGGCCAGCTGTTGCAGGCCCTGGCGCAATTGCTTGGATTTCAGCGGATCTTTCAAACGCACACGGCGGAACAGTTCCGGGGCGAAGTGCGGGATGCCGGTGAAACCCAGGGCTTCGCCTTCGCTGAAGGTGTCGCCGATCTGGATGGTGCCGTGGTTGTGCAGGCCGATGATGTCGCCGGCAAACGCTTCTTCCAGCTGCTCACGCTCGGAGGAGAAGAAGGTCAGCGCGTCGCCGATCCGCACGTCCTTGCCGGTGCGCACGTGGCGCATCTTCATGCCTTTTTCGTACTTGCCGGAGCAGATACGCATGAAGGCGATACGGTCGCGGTGTTTCGGGTCCATGTTCGCCTGGATCTTGAAGATGAAGCCCGAGAACTTCTCTTCCACCGGCTCCACGGTGCGCTCGTTGGCCACGCGTGCCAGCGGACGGGGTGCCCAATCAACGACGGCGTCGAGGACGTGGTCGACACCGAAGTTGCCCAGCGCCGTACCGAAGAACACCGGGGTCAGTTGACCGTCGAGGAACTCCTGCTGGTTGAACTCGTGGCAGGCGCCCTGCACCAGTTCCAACTGCTCGATGAAACGCTCGTATTCGTCACCCAGGTGCGCACGGGCTTCATCGGAATCGAGCTTCTCGATGATCTTGGTTTCGGTGCGCTCGTGGCCGTGACCGGCGGTGTACACGATGATGTAGTCATCGGCGAGGTGATACACGCCTTTGAAGTCACGGTAGCAACCAATCGGCCAGGTGATCGGCGCCGCCTTGATCTTGAGGACGGCCTCGATTTCGTCGAGCAGTTCGATCGGGTCGCGGATGTCACGGTCGAGTTTGTTGATGAAGCTGACGATCGGCGTGTCACGCAGACGGCAGACGTCCATCAGGGCGATGGTCCGTGGCTCTACACCTTTACCGCCGTCGAGCACCATCAACGCCGAGTCCACCGCCGTCAGGGTGCGGTAGGTATCTTCGGAGAAGTCTTCGTGGCCCGGGGTGTCGAGCAGGTTGATCATGTGCTCACGATACGGGAACTGCATGACCGACGTGGTAATGGAGATACCACGCTGCTTTTCCATTTCCATCCAGTCGGAGGTGGCATGGCGATCGGATTTACGCGATTTCACCGTACCGGCTACCGCAATCGCCTTGCCCATCAGCAAGAGCTTCTCGGTGATGGTGGTCTTACCGGCATCGGGGTGGGAAATAATGGCGAAAGTGCGGCGTTTCGCGACTTCGGCGGCCTGTTTGGTCATGGGAAATCGCCTGGCAGGTGATTCAAAAAAGGGCGCAGATTATAGCCCAAGTTGATCGAAGAACCGAACCGTTGAGCACATCAGGGGTGGCCAAATGCTGCTTCAGATGGGAACCTTTTAAAGCACGGAGACGTCCACTCCCCCGTTACGACCACTCGTCGGGGGCCTGAAACACCTGCAATTCGGCCTGACGAGGTTGTGCTCATGGCTCGATAAGCCGTACGCCTTCCACGGTAGGAGCGAGCTCGCTCGCGAAAAACGTCCAGACAACGCGTGCATTCAGGTACCCAGCGTTATCGTTGACGCCCATCGCGAGCAAGCTCGCTCCTACATTGGAATGCGCTCGGCATGAGCTGCTTATCGCGAGCATTTTTTCGGCAGCCAGGAATGGCGTTGCCACACGAAAAAGTGTTCGCCGACTGAAAAAAGGAGTCCGCCTGTGGCTATCCACTATGGCAAAGGGCTGATAGGAGGCGCGCTGGTAATCGCCCTTCTGGCCCTGCTGATCCACTGGATCGGCATCAATACGATCGAACTTTACCGCGACGATTTGTTGTTTTACCTGCAAGCTCATCTGGTTCTCGTCCTCGCGTCCATGCTGGCCGCCCTTGTCGTGGGCATTCCTGCCGGTATCTTCCTCAGCCGCCCGTCCATGGTCGGCCGTGCCGAACGCTTCATGCAGTTCTTCAACATCGGCAACACCGTTCCACCCCTGGCCGTCCTGGCCATCGCCTTGGGCATTCTCGGCATCGGTAGCGGCCCGGCCATCTTCGCTCTGTTCCTCGCCTCTTTGCTGCCCATCGTGCGCAACACCTACGAAGGCCTGAAAAACGTTCAGGGTTCGCTCAAGGAAGCCGCCGTCGGCATCGGCATGACCCCGCTCCAGGTGCTGTGGAAAGTCGAATTGCCCAACGCCGTGCCGATCATCATCGGTGGCGTGCGCGTGGCATTGGCGATCAATGTCGGGACGGCGCCGCTGGCGTTCCTGATCGGCGCCAACAGTCTCGGCAGCCTGATCTTCCCCGGCATCGCCCTGAACAATCAGCCGCAATTGCTGCTCGGCGCCGCGTGTACCGCGCTGCTGGCCTTGTTGCTCGATGGCCTGGTGACCCTCGCCAGCCGCCTCTGGCTCGAACGCGGCTTGCGCCCGTCTTAAGCCTCGGCAAAGGAATCGTCATGAAAACATCAAGCTTTTTACTAGGCTGCGTCCTGCTGTTCGCAGGATTTGCCCAAGCTGCGGAAAAACCCGTCATCCGCATCGGCGCCCGGGTGTTCACCGAACAGACCCTGCTGGCGGAAATCACCTCGCAGTACCTGCGCACCAAAGGTTACGAAGTGCAAGTGACCGGTGGCCTGGGCAGCAACCTGGCCCGCAGCGCCCACGAAAGTGGCCAGTTGGACATGCTCTGGGAATACACCGGCGTTTCGCTGGTGGCCTACAACCATGTCACTGAAAAACTCGACAGCGAACAGTCCTACGCACGAGTAAAAGAACTCGACGGAAAAAAAGGCCTGGTCTGGCTCACCCCGTCGAAATTCAGTAACACCTACGCCCTCGCCCTGCCGAAGAACGTCGCCGACCAATACCCGCACATCAACACCATCAGTGAGCTGAACACGGTGCTGCGCAAGGAAGCCGATACCAACAACCTGGTGGCGCTGGATACCGAGTTCGCCAACCGTTCGGACGGTCTGGATGGCATGGTCAAGCTCTACGACATGAACCTGACCCGCAAGAACATCCGGCAGATGGATGCCGGCCTGGTCTACACCGCACTGCGTAACGGGCAGGTGTTTGCCGGTCTGGTCTACACCACTGACGGTCGCCTCAACGCCTTCAAGCTGAAGCTGCTGGAGGACGACAAGCACTACTTCCCCGACTACACCGCCGCGCCGGTGGTGCGTCAGGCCTACCTCGATGCGCATCCGCAATTGGCCGCACAGCTCAAGCCGCTGGCGGAACTGTTCGACGACAACACCATGCGCGAGCTCAACGCGCGGGTCGATGTCAATCATCAAAGCCCTTCAGCCGTTGCCGCCGATTTCCTGCGCCAGCATCCATTGAACTGAGAAGGAGAAGTCATGGAATTCTTGAACGCCTTTTCCCATCTCGACTGGCAACAGGTGATGCACCTGACTGGGCAACACATCACGCTGGTCGGCATCGCCGTGACCCTGGCGATTCTGGTTGGCGTGCCGCTGGGCATTCTGATGACACGTTTTCCGAGCCTCGCCGGTCCGTTGCAAGCCAGCGCCACCGTGCTGCTGACCGTGCCGTCGATAGCCCTGTTCGGCCTGCTGCTGCCGTTCTACTCCAAGTTCGGCCAGGGCCTGGGGCCGATGCCGGCGATCACGGCCGTGTTCCTTTATTCGCTGCTGCCGATCATGCGCAACACCTACCTGGCCCTGACCAGCGTCGAGCCGGGCATCCGCGAAGCCGCCCGCGGCATCGGCATGACCTTCGGCCAACGCCTGCGCATGGTCGAACTGCCCATCGCCGTACCAGTCATCCTCGCCGGTGTGCGCACCGCCGTGGTGATGAACATCGGCGTCATGACCATCGCCGCCACCATCGGTGCCGGCGGCCTCGGCGTACTCATCCTCGCTTCCATCAGCCGCAGCGACATGTCGATGCTGATTGTCGGCGCCGTACTGGTCAGTGTGTTGGCGATCATCGCCGACCTGATCCTGCAAGTGCTGCAACGTTCGCTGACGAGTAGGGGGTGTTCGCCGCAAATGACGGGCGCGCCGTCGCCCCACAAAGCGCAAGACTAGGCGCGAGGAGAGAGATTTGGTTTCTTCAAATGAACGACGAGCAACGACGGATTGCGCTTTGTGGGGCACGGCCCTCCGGGTTGGAGCTGTGATCTCGCCGGGCTGCGTTGTGGGACTTGAAAAGGAAACGACATTTCCTGCGTCCCACGCCTTGCCCGGCGAGATCACAGCTCCAACGCGCTCCGCCATTTGCGGCGAACACCCCCTACTTGGACTGCTCAAATGATAGAACTTCAAAACCTCAGCAAGACCTTCCAAAGCAACGGCAAAGATGTGAAAGCCGTGGACTCGGTAAGCCTGACCGTCAATGAAGGCGAAATCTGTGTGTTCCTCGGGCCATCGGGTTGCGGCAAAAGCACCACGCTGAAAATGATCAACCGCCTGATCAAACCGACCTCGGGCAAGATCCTGATCAATGGCGAAGACACCACGGGCCTCGACGAAGTGACCCTGCGCCGCAACATTGGCTACGTCATCCAGCAGATCGGTCTGTTCCCGAACATGACCATCGAGGAGAACATCGTCGTGGTGCCGAAACTGCTCGGCTGGGACAAGCAAAAGTGCCACGACCGCGCCCGCGAGTTGATGAGCATGATCAAGCTCGAACCCAAGCAATACCTGCATCGCTATCCGCGGGAGTTGTCCGGTGGCCAACAACAGCGGATCGGCGTGATTCGCGCACTGGCCGCCGATGCGCCACTGTTGCTGATGGACGAACCCTTCGGCGCGGTCGACCCGATCAACCGCGAGATGATCCAGAACGAGTTCTTCGAAATGCAGCGGGCGCTGAACAAGACGGTGATCATGGTCAGCCACGACATCGACGAGGCGATCAAGCTCGGCGACAAGATCGCGATCTTCCGCGCCGGCAAGCTGCTGCAGATCGATCACCCGGACACTCTGCTCGCGCACCCGGCGGATGACTTTGTCAGCAACTTTGTCGGCCAGGACAGCACGCTCAAGCGCCTGCTGCTGGTGAAAGCCGAAGATGCGGCGGACAACGCGCCATCCGTCAGCCCGCATACACCGGTGGTCGAAGCGCTGGAGTTGATGGACGAGCATGACCGACGCTATGTGGTGGTCACTTGTGCCGGGAACAAAGCCCTGGGTTACGTACGACGTCGCGACCTGCACCGTCAGACCGGCACCTGCGCGCAGTACCAACGCGACTTCAATGCCACGGCGGCGTACGACGAACATTTGCGCATCCTGCTGTCGCGCATGTACGAGTTCAATCGGGCGTGGCTGCCAGTGATGGATGCCGAGCGGGTGTTTTTGGGTGAGGTGACGCAGGAGTCGATTGCTGCGTATCTGAGCTCGGGTCGTTCGCGCGGGATGAAGACCAATATCGTCTCGCCAGCTGAGGCGGTGATCGCCTGATCACTCATATCGCCCGGTAAAAAACGCAAAACCTGTAGGAGTGAGCCTGCTCGCGATGGCGCGATGTCAGTCAACGACGATGTTGGCAGTGAAAATGCCATCGCGAGCAGGCTCGCTCCTACAAGGTTTGTGCATTTTTTGAGTAATCGGTAAGCCGGAAAAAAATATCAACAGTAGTGACTGTAAAATCTGTCCGAAAACACGCTCCGAAATAGTCAAATCCTCTCTCAGCCTACCTTTTCGCAGCCAACGTCGCCGATGTTGACGCCATCGTAGTTACTAGCGAGTTAGCGCACAAAAGCGTCGAACGTGCAGGTATTTTTAACACTTCATAAATCTTCGGGAACATCCGACTGTCATCTGTGTCGGTTACAAAGAGTGATGCCCGTAACGCGCGTCAGAAGAGTGCAAAAACGCGACATTTTTTGTTGATCTCAAGCCCCTCACGCCCTAAAGTTCGCGCCGAACGTCCATGCTGGAAACGATCCATCCGGCTCAAGTACTGACGACGAGACAGCAAGGCCAAGGGAAAGCTGCACTTCCCATGGCCTTTTTGCTTTCGGCGACATGCCTTGGGAAGTAGGCGAACCAAAGTGGGGATACGGAGGACGTTCATTTGCACCCATTGATTAACTACGTTTGCCACTAGGAGCTCCCAAGTATGTCGATCCAGGTCGAAGACTATTTCGCGCGTGAAACCTTTCAGAAAATGAAGGCGTTCGCCGACAAACAGGAAACCCCGTTCGTGGTGATCGACACCGCGATGATCAGCCAGGCCTATGACGACCTGCGCGCCGGTTTCGAATTCGCCAAGGTCTACTACGCGGTCAAGGCCAACCCGGCCGTGGAAATCATCGACCTGCTCAAAGAGAAAGGCTCGAGCTTCGACATCGCCTCGATCTACGAACTGGACAAGGTGCTCGATCGCGGCGTCAGCGCCGACCACATCAGCTACGGCAACACCATCAAGAAATCCAAGGACATCCGCTACTTCTACGAGAAGGGCGTGCGTCTGTTCGCCACCGACTCCGAAGCCGACCTGCGCAACATCGCCAAGGCCGCACCGGGTGCAAAAGTTTATGTACGCATCCTGACCGAAGGCTCGACCACCGCCGACTGGCCACTGTCGCGCAAATTCGGCTGCCAGACCGATATGGCCATGGACCTGCTGATCCTCGCCCGCGACTTGGGCCTGGTGCCTTACGGCATCTCGTTCCACGTTGGCTCGCAACAGCGTGACATCAGCGTCTGGGACGCGGCGATCGCCAAGGTCAAAGTGATCTTCGAACGCCTGAAGGAAGAAGACGGCATCCACCTGAAGCTGATCAACATGGGTGGTGGCTTCCCGGCCAACTACATCACCCGCACCAACAGCCTGGAAACCTACGCTGAAGAAATCATCCGCTTCCTGAAGGAAGACTTCGGTGACGACCTGCCGGAAATCATCCTGGAGCCGGGCCGTTCGTTGATCGCCAACGCCGGTATCCTGGTCAGCGAAGTGGTGCTGGTCGCGCGTAAATCCCGCACCGCCGTCGAGCGTTGGGTGTACACGGATGTGGGCAAGTTCTCCGGCCTGATCGAAACCATGGACGAAGCCATCAAGTTCCCGATCTGGACCGAGAAAAAGGGCGAGATGGAAGAAGTGGTCATCGCCGGCCCTACCTGCGACAGCGCCGACATCATGTACGAGAACTACAAGTACGGCCTGCCACTGAACCTGGCCATCGGTGATCGCCTGTACTGGCTGTCGACCGGTGCGTACACCACCAGCTACAGCGCCGTCGAGTTCAATGGCTTCCCGCCGCTGAAGTCGTTCTACGTTTAACACTCACCACTGTAGGAGCGAGCTTGCTCGCGATGGACCTGAGGGCGACGCGGGCATCCAGAAAGCACGCGTTATCGTTAACGACCATCGCGAGCAAGCTCGCTCCTACAGAGTTTGCAGCTGTTCAGTACGTTGTTTGTAATCCACAGCCATCGCCTGAATCTGTGGATCATTGGCGGCTGACAATGCCTTACAGGCCACTCGCAAAAAATTCAGGTTGCCATCGGCCAATGCCTTGCGCAGCCAGACCAATGCATTTTCGATATCCCTTTCGTCAGTCAGTACGGCTGCAAAGCTGAACTGCCCGCGAAAATCCCCGCCCTCGGCCGAACGTCGATACCAGTTACGAGCCGCTGCCGGATCCGCCGGACAGACCCGCCCTTCTTCCAGATACCGCCCCAACAGATTCATCGATTTTGCATGGCCCAACTCAGCCGCACGGCGATAGAGACTCAGTGCTTGAAGCTGATCCTCAACCACCCCGCGACCGGTCGCCAGCAGATTGGCGTAGTTGTACATCGCCCAATCCAGCCCTGCAGTGGCGGCAAGTCGGTAATGCCTGGCTGCTAGCGATGCATCGGCAGCACAGCCCCAACCATGCTCATGACAACGGCCGAGCATGTTGCGCGCCATCACATGCCCCTGGCGCGCGGCGATGCCGAACCAGCTCAGCGCCAGCGGTTGGTCCTGGGCGATCCCTTGGCCATCGAGCAGAATCTGCCCGAGCAAGGCCTGAGCCTCGACCTCTCCTTCTCGTGCGGCAATCAGGATGGCCTGGGCCGCGCGGGCCGGGCTTTCGTCGAGCATCGCGCGCAGGCGCTCACCGTCGAGCATTTCCTCGCGGCGTAAACGAAAATCCGCCACTTACACCTCGACCCAGCGACGCAGAAGGTTGTGATACGTGCCAGTGAGGCGGATCAGCGATGGATGATCGGGCACATCGCGGGTCAGTTGCTGAATCGCCCCGTCCATCTCGAACAACAGGGCGCGCTGGCTGTCTTCGCGCACCAGGCTTTGCGTCCAGAAAAACGAGGCAAGTCGCGTTCCGCGCGTCACCGCATTGACCTTGTGCAGGCTGGTGCCGGGGTACAGCACCATGTCACCGGCAGGCAGCTTCACCCGTTGGGTGCCGAAGGTGTCCTGGATTTCCAGCTCGCCGCCGTCGTAATCCTCGGGCTCGCTGAAGAACAGCGTGGCGGACAAGTCTGTGCGTACCCGTTCGATACTGCCTTTGGGCTGACGCACCGCATTGTCGATGTGGAAGTCGAAACTGTCACCGGCGGTGTAACAGTTCAGCAACGGAGGAAAGACTTTGTGCGGTAGCGCAGCCGACATGAACAGCGGATTTTTCCACAGCCGTTCCAGCATCGCCGCGCCGATCTCCTTGGCCAGCGGATGGCCTTCCGGCAACTGCAAATTGTGCTTGGCCTTGGCCGACTGGTAGCCGGCGGTGATCTTGCCATCCGCCCAATCGGCTTGTTCCAGAGCCTCGCGAATGCGCTGCACCTCGTCTTTTTCGAACAGGGCGGGAATGTGCAGCAGCATGACAAAGGCGCCTGAAACCAAAGGGACGCCAATGGTATTGATTCTTATTGCCTGTGTAAAACACATCTGACGGGTGAGTCAGCAAAAACCGTAAGGGTAAATTGTAAAGAATGTAAATTAAGTGCGAATAGTAATATTTCGCAATTGTTACAAATACCTGTTTACCCTATATTCCGCCGCCTCAAATCCTTGGGGAGGGGAATTCAAATGTCACGTCAACAGCCACAAGTACCGGTCAGTTCACCACGTCTGCTCGCATCCGCCATCGGCATGGCGATTACTGCCGGCTCCGCGGGCCACATGGTTTTCGCGGCGGAAAAAACCGACGAAAAAGCACCGGACAAAGTGATTTCGCTGGGCGCCACCGCCATCACCGGTGAAGCCCAGGACGAGACGACCTACAACGTCGAGAAAGCCTCCTCCCCCAAGTACACCGCGCCGCTGATCGACACGCCGCGCTCGGTGACCGTTGTTCCGCAGCAGGTTCTGAAAGACACCGGTTCGCTCAACTTGCAGGACGCGCTACGCACCGTTCCAGGCATCACCTTCGGTGCCGGTGAAGGCGGCAACCCGCAGGGCGACCGTCCGTTCATCCGCGGCTTCGACGCCCAGGGCGACACTTACCTGGACGGCGTGCGCGATAYCGGTTCCCAGAGCCGCGAGATCTTCGCCGTTGAATCGATCGAAGTCAGCAAAGGCCCGAACTCCGCGATCGGCGGCCGTGGCGCAGCCGGCGGCAGCATCAACCTGGTCAGCAAGAAAGCGCACCTGGGCGATTCACTCGACGGTGGTTTCACCTGGGGCTCCGACCAGACCCAGCGCTACACCTTCGACGGCAACTACCAGTTCACCGACACCGCCGCTGGCCGTCTGAACCTGCTGAGCCACGAGAGCAACGTCGCCGGCCGTCAAAGCATCGACTATGACCGCTGGGGTGTGGCACCGTCCCTGGCCTTCGGCCTGGGCACGGACACTCGCGTCAACCTCGACTACTACCACCTCGAAAGCAACGACACGCCAGATTCGGGCATTCCTTACTCCATCCCGACGGCAGGCTCGGCTGCCCGTACCAAGGCCAACCCGGACAAGCCGAATGACGGTGGCAACAGCAGCAACTGGTATGGTCTGAACGACCGCGACTTCCGCAAGACCCGCACCGACACGGCGACCTTCGCCATCGAGCACGACCTGAGCGACTCGCTGACCATCAAGAACACCCTGCGTCACGGCACCAGCATGCAGGATTACATCCTGACTCAGCCGGACGACAGTAAAGGCAACGTCAACAACGGCAGCGTCTGGCGTCGCGCGAACACCCGCGTGAGCAACACCGAGACCACCACCAACCAGACCGACCTGTTTGGTGATGTCTATATCGCCGGGTTCAAGAACAGCTTCGCCACCGGTGTCGAATACACCCACGAGGAAAGCGAAAAGTCCTCGTACAACGTCAACACGGACACCACCCCGGGAACGGCAGCGGTGACCACCAACTGCTCGCCGGCCCTGATCGGCGCGCCAAGCGGCTTCAACTGCACCTCGCTGTCCAACCCGAACCAGAATGATCCGTGGAACGGCGCCATCTCGCGCAACTACGCCGGCACCAACACCAAGGCCGACACCTACGCGCTGTACGTGTTCGACACCCTGACGTTGTCCGAGCAGTGGCTGGTGAACATGGGCCTGCGGTATGACCATTTCAATACCCAGTACCGCACCTTTGACGGTTCCGGCGCCACCGTCGTGACCAAAGGCACCGCCGCCAAAGGCAAGGACACCAGCGAATTCGTCACTGGCCAGTTCGGCGTGGTCTACAAGCCAGCGGAAAACGGCAGCATCTATGCCTCCTACGCAACATCCGCCACCCCACCGGGCAACACTCTGGGTGAAGGCATGGACGGTAACCCGCTGGGCGGCACCACCGATCGCAACGGCAACCTGCTGAGCAGCGACATGGAGCCGGAAACCACCAAGAACTACGAAATCGGTACCAAGTGGGACCTGCTGAACGATCGCCTGTCGTTGACCGCCGATATCTTCCGCACCGAGAAAGACAACGCTCGTGTGCAGACCAACACCACCACCTTCGAAAACGTCGGTAAAACCCGCGTTCAGGGTGTCGAACTGTCGGCCAGCGGCAAGCTCACCGACAAATGGCAAGTCTTCGCCGGCTACGCCTACATGGACAGCGAGCAAGTCGATGGCGGTGACCTGCCGGCAAACAAAGCCAACGATGGCAACGAGTTGCCTAACACGCCGAAAAACAGCGCCAGCCTGTGGACGACCTATCAGGTCACGCCAAGGCTGACCATCGGTGGCGGTGCGTTCTATGTCGATGACGTGTTCGGCAGTGCAGCCAACACCACCATGGTTGATTCCTACGTTCGTTACGACGCGATGGCAGCCTACAAGCTGAGCAAAAACGTCGACCTGCAACTGAACGTGCAGAACCTGACCGACGAAACCTATTACGACAAGGCGTTCTCGACTCACTTCGCCAACCAGGCGGCCGGTCGTACCGCTTTGCTGAGCACCAACTTCCACTTCTGATTGCCACTCACACTGCAATCCCTGTGGGAGCGAGCTTGCTCGCGATGACGTCGCCACATTCAACATTTATGTTGACCGACACACCGCTATCGTCGGATCGCCGCCCGGAGCAAGCTCGCTCCCACAGGAGAGGGTGAAGGCTGAAATCAGGCAAGGCCCCGTTCACCCACATGAACGGGGCCTTTGTGCGTAAAAAAGAATGCTTCTCGACAACCCCACGGCATAATGCACACCGTGATGAATCAATTTGAACGAACAAGGCGAGCGACGTGTTGAAGAAAACCCTGTTCCAGTTGCACTGGTTTTTCGGCATCAGCGCCGGGCTGGTCCTGGCCCTGATGGGCATCACCGGGGCGACGGTGTCGTTTCAGGATGAAATCCTGAGTGTGCTCAACCCTTCCGTGTTGCAGGTCGAGAAACAGGTCGCCGGTGTGCTGCCGCCCGCCGAACTGGTGGAGCACATCGAAGCCGCATCGGGCAAAAAAGTCTCGATGCTCACGGTGGAAACCGACAGCGGCAATGCCGCCAAAGTGTGGTTCACCCCACCACCGGGTGAACGCCGTGGCGAGATGCGCTACTTCGATCCGTACACCGCCGAGTTCCTGGGCGACGCCACCGGCCAGGACTTCTTCGGCCTGATGCTGCAACTGCACCGCTTCCTCGCCATGGGCGACACGGGTCGGCAAATCACCGGTGCGTGCACGTTGATTCTGGTGTTCTTCTGCCTGTCCGGCCTGTACCTGCGCTGGCCTCGCCAGTGGAAAAGCTGGCGCGCCTGGCTGACCCTGGACTGGAAGAAAAAGGGCCGCAGCTTCAACTGGGACCTGCACTCGGTGGCCGGCACCTGGTGCCTGGTGTTTTACCTCCTGGCGGCGCTGACCGGGTTGTCCTGGTCCTACGAGTGGTACAACAAAGGCCTGACCCGGTTGCTCTCCGACTCACCGCAGAACGAGCGCGTTCGCGCCGGACGTGGCCCAGCGCCAAGCGGTCCGGCACCGACAGCCGATTACGCGGCGATGTGGAGCAGCATCTACAGCACGGCCGGTCCGCAACTCAGTTCTTATAACGTGCGCATGCCGCCCGTGGCCGGCCAACCAGCGACCGTTTTTTTCCTGCTGAAAACCTCGCCTCACAACCGCGCCTTGAACCAGATCACCCTCGACCCGGCCACCGGCGTGGTCAAACGGGTTGACCGCTACAGCGACAAGAGCCTCAAGGCGCAACTACTGACCAGCATTTATGCGCTGCACGTCGGCAGTTACTTCGGCATCGTCGGTCGGATCATCCTGACCCTCACCGCGCTGAGCATGCCGCTGTTCTTCGTCACCGGCTGGTTGCTGTACCTGGATCGTCGACGCAAAAAACGCCAGATCAAGGACGCTCGCCAAGGCCTTGTACAACCGGGTAACGATGCGCCGGCATGGCTGATCGGTTTCGCCAGCCAGAGCGGGTTTGCCGAGCAATTGGCCTGGCAGACCGCCGGACAATTGCAGGCCGCAGGGCTACCGGTGAAGGTGCAACCGTTGGCGGACGTCAGCGAGCAGGATTTGCGAGACTCGAGCAACGCACTGTTCGTCGTCAGCACCTTCGGTGACGGCGAAGCGCCGGACAGCGCCAGAGGTTTCGAACGCAAGGTGCTGGGCCGCACGCCAAGCCTGGAACGCCTGAACTACGCGATCCTCGGCCTCGGTGACCGGCAGTATCAACACTTCTGCGGTTTCGCCAAACGCCTGCACACCTGGCTCGGTGAACATGGCGGCAAGACCCTGTTCACGCCGGTGGAGGTCGACAGCGGTGACCCTTACGCCTTGCGTCACTGGCAACAGCAACTGGGCCTGTTGTCCGGCCACACGCCCGTCGACACCTGGCAAGCGCCCAGCTATGACAACTGGACCCTGGCCCGCCGTGAACTGCTCAACCCGGACAGCAGCGGATCCCCTGTGTACTTGCTGGGCCTCATTGCCCCGACCACCAGCAGCTGGCTGGCGGGCGACCTGGTGGAAGTATTGCCGCGCAATTGCCCATGGGCCATCGAGCATTTCCTCGACGGCCTGGGGATTCACGGTGAGACCAAGGTGCAGCTCAATGGCCTGGAGGAAAACCTCGAACAGGCCCTGGCCAGCCGCCAGTTACCGGAGAACCGCGCCCATCTGGTCGGCCTGCACGCGCAGGCGCTGGCAGAGGCACTCGTGCCGTTGGCCATGCGCGAGTACTCCATTGCGTCGATCCCGGCCGATGGCGTGCTGGAATTGATCGTGCGTCAGGAAGTGTATGCCGACGGCAACCTCGGCGTCGGTTCCGGCTGGTTGACCGAACACGCGCCTGTAGGCAGCTCCATCAGCCTGCGCGTACGGCGCAACAGCGGTTTCCATCTGCCGTCGCAGCCGGTGCCGATGATCCTGCTGGGCAATGGCACGGGGCTGGCCGGATTGCGCAGCCTGCTCAAGGCGCGGATTGCCGACGGTCAGCAACGTCACTGGCTGATGTTTGGCGAGCGCCATCGCGAGCACGACTACCTGTGCCGAAAGGAGCTGGAAGAGTGGCTGATCAATGGTGATCTGGCGCGCCTCGACCTGGCGTTTTCCCGCGATCAGGCCGAAAAGATTTACGTACAGGATCGCCTGCGTGAATCGGCAGCCGAGCTCAAGAAGTGGCTGGCGGACGGTGCGGTAATCTACATCTGTGGCAGCCTTCAAGGCATGGCTTCGGGCGTGGACCAGGTGCTCAACGAGGTGCTGGGCGCCGCCGAAGTGGAGCGCCTGATCGAACAGGGCCGCTACCGCCGAGACGTGTACTGATTCACTGAGTTCCCTGTGGGAGCGAGCTTGCTCCGGGCGGCGTTCCGACGATAGCGGAGTGTCAGGCGACATCACCGTTGAAAGTGATGACGCCATCGCGAGCAAGCTCGCTCCCACAGGGGGGGATGTGTCGGTCAAACCGGCTGCAACTTCTGCTCGAATACAGACACCCCGTCCAGATCCCGCAACACCACGCTCAACTCCCCCGTTTGCCCATCGATATTCACCTCGCCAAAAAACTGAAACCCGGCAAACGGCGAGACGTTCTGCGCGGGCGGCGCCTTCTCGAATACCGCTTCCGGGCCAAAGGTCTTATCTAGCGGATTAGGCCCGAAACTGCCGGCATTCAAGGGCCCGGCGACGAACTCCCAGAACGGTTCGAAGTCCTGAAACGCCGCCCGATCCGGGTGGTAATGATGGGCGGCGCAGTAGTGCACATCCGCGGTCAGGAACAGGAAATTGCGCACCTGCTGCGCCCGCAGGAAACCGAGCAGTTCGGCGATTTCCAGTTCACGCCCCTGGGCCGGGCCGGGGTCACCGTTGGCCACGGCTTCCCAGCGCGCGACACCGGGGCTGACCTCGCCGTCGGGCACGCCGAGGCCAATGGGCATGTCGGCGGCGATCACTTTCCATTGCGCGTTCGAGGCCTGCAGTTCGCGCTTGAGCCAGTCCAGTTGCTCACGACCGAGGAAGGGTTTTGCAGCGCCCAGATTGTCATCGTTGGCCCCGCGATAGCTGCGCATGTCCAGCACGAACACATCGAGCAGCGGACCGTAACCGAGCTTGCGATAGATCCGCCCGCCGCCATCGGCGCTCTGCAAACGCATCGGCGCGTATTCGAGCCAGGCCTGGCGTGCGCGGCCCACCAGGCTGTGGATATCTTTGCTCTGGTAACGCGCATCCAGCTGCTTGCCCGGCGACCAGTTGTTCACCACTTCGTGGTCGTCCCACTGCCAGATCTGCGGGACCTCGGCATTGAAACGACGGATGTTTTCGTCCATCAGGTTGTAGCGGTAATTGCCACGGTACTCATCGAGGGTCTCGGCGACTTTGCTCTTGGCCTCGGTAGTGATGTTGCGCCACACCCGTCCGCCTTCTGTGGTGAGCTGCGCCGGTATCGGGCTGTCGGCGTAAATGGTGTCGCCGCTGTGGATAAAAAAGTCCGGCAGACGCCGGCGCATCGCCTCGTAGATCCGCATACCGCCAATGTCCGGGTTGATGCCGAAACCCTGGCCGACGGTGTCGCCACTCCAGACAAAACGGAGGTCGCGCCGGGTCTGTGGCACGCTGCGCAAGTGACCGAACCAGGGCTCGCTGGCAACGCCGCTCTGGGCGTCTTCAAACTGCACACGGTAGAAAATCGCCTGGCCGGCAGGCAGCCCGGTGAGTTCGACCCGGGCGGTGAAATCGGTGCGCGCATCGGCCAGGGGCGAGACGAATCGCCGAGGGTTGGGAAACAGGCTGCGAGTGTCCCACTCCACCACCATCCGTGCGGGGCGGTCGCAGCGGCTCCAGATGATCGCCCGGTCGCCCAGCAGGTCGCCGGACTGCACACCGTCGGTGAGTTGCGGCCGATCCTTGACCGAAGCGATCACCGCCGGCGCCAGCCCTGGCAACAACAACCCGGCGCCGACCGCTTGCATCACACGACGACGCCCGAGGTTGAAATCGCTCATGGTGTTCTCCCTGAAAAAGGAAAAACTAAAGCATGGACCTATGACCCTGGCATGACACAAATCTTCCCAACACCACAGGGGCAGGTGTCAGGCTGTGACGGGCTCTACCGCCAACTCCACCACCTCCGGCCGCTTCACCAGCGCATACACCACCGCCGTCAACAGGCTCCCCGCCACAATCGCCAACAAGTAAAGCAGCGCATGGTTGATTGCATTCGGGATCGCCAGCACGAAAAACCCACCGTGGGGCGCCATCAGTTTGCAGCCGAAATACATCGACAGCGCACCGGTCAGCGCACCGCCGGCGATGCTCGCCGGAATCACCCGCAGCGGGTCTTTCGCCGCAAACGGAATCGCCCCTTCGGAGATGAAGCACAGCCCCAGCACCAGCGCCGCTTTACCGGCTTCGCGTTCGGTCTGGGCGAACTTGCGCCGCGCAATGAATGTGGCGATGCCCAGACCGATCGGCGGCACCATGCCGGCCGCCATGGTCGCCGCCATCGGCGCGTAGCTCTGCGACGCCAGCAAGCCCACCGAGAACGCATAGGCCGCCTTGTTGATCGGCCCGCCGAGGTCGACGCACATCATGCCACCCAGCAATACACCCAGCAGAATCGCGTTGGTGGTGCCCATGCTGTCGAGGAAATGCGTGAGCCCGGCAAGCATCCCGGCGACCGGTTTACCGACCACGTAGATCATCACCAGACCGGTGAACAGACTCGCCAGCAACGGAATGATCAGGATCGGCTTCAGCGCCTCAAGACTTTGCGGCAATCGCGCATAACGGTTGATCGCCTTGGCCGCATAACCGGCCAGAAAACCGGCAATGATCCCGCCGATGAAACCGGCGCCCAGGGTGCTCGCCAGCAGACCGCCGATCATCCCCGGCGCGAGGCCCGGACGGTCAGCGATGGAATAGGCGATATAGCCTGCCAGCAGCGGCACCATCAGCTTGAACGCGGTGTCGCCACCGATCTGCATCAACGCCGCCGCCAGCGTGCCCTGCTCCTTGAATGCGGTGATGCCAAATACGAACGACAAGGCGATCATCAAGCCGCCGGCCACCACCATCGGCAACATGAATGACACACCGGTCAGCAGGTGTTTATAGACACCGGTTTTCTCTGATTTGGCTGGGCCCTTGGCGCTGCTCGAAGCGCTTTCCTGCTGGCCTTCGGCCAAGGCCTTTTTCAAAGTCGCTTCAGCTTGCTTGAGAGCGATACCGGTGCCACAGCGATAGATTTTCTTGCCGGCGAAACGCTCGGTGGCGACTTCGATATCAGCCGCCAGCAGCACCACATCGGCCTCGGCGATCGCTTGCGCGCTCAATGGATTGCGCGCACCGACCGAACCCTGGGTTTCCACTTGCAGGTCATAGCCCAGGCGTTTGGCCGCTTGCTGCAAGGCCTCGGCAGCCATGAACGTGTGAGCGACACCCGTCGGGCACGCGGTGACGGCCACCAGTCGCGGCGCGTTTTTAGCCACCGTCACAGGTTCGACGACGGCTTCGTCAGCAACATAAACCTGAGCGTCCTGCGCTCCACGCCGCAACACGGCTTCCACGTCTTGCAGGGCCTGGGCCGGGGTGCTCTGGAACAGCCGCTTACCGACAAACCGCGACATGTCCACCGGCGCGCTGCTCACCAGCAGCACCCACTCGGCCGCATCGAGAGTGGCCGCCGACAGTTGTTTTTCGGGATGCGCGGCATCGGTGATTTCGACACTGGTGCTCCAGCCCTGACGCTGAGCCGCGGCATCGAGCAGCCGGGCACACAGCACACTGGTGACCATGCCGTTCGGGCAGGCCGTAACGATGGCTAATTTCATGACAAACCCTCTTATTGTTCTGTCAGGGGACGCACGCGCACACCCTGTTCGAGCTGCGCCAATTGCGCTGCATCGCCAATGCCGAAACCGATCTGGGTCACTGCCATCGCGGCAATCGCCGTGGCGGTGCGTAAGGTCTGCTCCGGCGTATCGGCACTGAGCAAACCGTGGAGCATCCCCGCCAGCAACGAATCACCCGCGCCCACCGTACTGGCGACGCTGACCTTGGGCGGAGTGGCATGCAGTGCCGAACCGACGCTGAACCAGTTCACACCCTCGGCACCATGAGAAATCACCACATGTTCGATGCCCTGGGCGTGCAAACGCTCCGCCGCTATGGACTGGGAACTGACCGACACAACCTCGCAGTCCAGCACCTCGGCCAGCTCTTCAGTGTTGGGTTTGATCAGCCAGGGTCCCGCTTTCAGCGCCGCACGCAACGCCTCGCCGCTGGTGTCGAGGGCAACGCGCAGCCCCAGGCTTTTCAAACGCAGGACCAACGCCTGCAACCACTGCGCGCTAACGCCCAGGGGCAAACTACCAGCAACCACCACCGCATCGTGACCCGGGGCAATCTGCTCCAGTCGATCAATCAAGGCCTGCTGCGCCGCCTCGCTGACCTGCGGCCCCGGCCCATTGATGTCGGTAATGCGACCGTCGCTTTCCGCCAGTTTGATGTTGCTGCGGGTTTCACCGGGAACGCGGATGAACGCATCGACAAAACCGCGTTTGGCGAACAACGCTTCGAACGCTTGCAGGTTGTCTTCGCCAAGAAAACCACTGACGGTCAACTGATGCCCAAGGTCGGCCAGCACTTGCGCCACGTTCACGCCTTTGCCGGCGGCGTGGGTGTGCATCACATCGCTGCGGTTGACCTGGCCGGCTTCAAGGCGCGGCAACTGTACGGTCAGGTCCAGCGCCGGGTTGAGGGTCAGGGTGAGAATCCGGGCCATTACAGGGCCTCCACTAATGCGCGCACTTCATTGGCGCTGCCCACGGCCAAGGCCTGTCGGGCAAGGGTTTGAGTCTGAGTGAAGCCCAGTTCGCGAATCCGCGCCTTGACTTCGGCAATGCTGCGAGCGCCGACGCTAAGTTCGTCCACGCCGAGGCCGACCAGCACCGGCACCGCCAGCGGGTCAGCCGCCAGCTCGCCGCACACACCGACCCATTTGCCGTGGGCATGGGCCGCGCGCACGGTGATGTCGATCAGTTGCAGCACCGCCGGATGCAAGCCATCGGCCTGGGCCGACAGCGTCGGATGGCCACGGTCGATGGCCAGGGTGTATTGGGTCAGGTCGTTGGTACCGACGCTGAAAAAGTCGACCTCTTTGGCCAGCACCGGCGCCAGCAACGCCGCCGACGGCACTTCGATCATAATCCCCAGTTGCAGGTCGGCAACCGGAATTTCCCGGCGCAAACGTTCGGTCATGTCACGGGCCTGACGCCACTCGTCGACGCTGCCCACCATCGGGAACATGATCCGCAGCGGCCGGTTGTCGGCCGCCCGCAGCAAGGCGCGCAATTGCGCTTCCATGACCTGCGGGCGCTGCAAGGTCAGGCGTATGCCGCGCACGCCGAGGAAGGGGTTTTCTTCCTTCGCAATCGGCCAGTACGGCAGCGGTTTGTCGCCACCGACATCGAGGGTACGCACCACCAGCGGTCGCCCGGCCAGACCGTCGAGAACGCGACGGTACTCGACTTCCTGGGTCGCTTCGTCGGGCGCTTGCGAGTGGGCCATGAAGATCAGTTCGGTGCGCAACAGGCCAATGCCTTCGGCGCCCTGCTCCACCGCGCCGGTCACGCCAGCGCTTTCACCAATGTTGGCGAACACTTCGACGGCGTGGCCATCGGTGGTCAGCGCGGGTTGATGGCGCCGTTCAGCAGCCGCCTTCAAGCGCTGCTCGCGGGTATCGCGTTCGGCGGTTGCGCGCTGCAAGGTCGCCGCGTCAGCGTCCACATGCAGACGACCACGCTGGCCATCGAGCAGCAATGGCGTGCCCGGTGCCAGCAGCAAAACGCCAGGGCCGGCGCCGACCAGTGCCGGAATACCCAGGGCCCGGGCGACAATCGCACTGTGCGCCGTAGCACCACCCCGGGCGGTGAGAATCCCGGCCACGCGAGCGGGGTCGAGACGCGCGACGTCGGACGGGCCGACTTCGTCCATCACCAGAATGTATGGTTGATCCGGTTCGCTTGGGGTTTCGATGCCACAGAGTTGCATCAGTACCCGACGCCCGATGTCGCGCAAGTCGGCTGCGCGCTCGGCGAGCAAGGCATCCTGCAACGCTTCCTGCTGCCGGGCCGCCGCTTCAATTACGGCCATCCACGCCGCCTCGGCGCTTTCGCCCTGCTTGAGGCGCGCATCGACCTCATCAGTCAGTTCCGGGTCGTCGAGCATCTCCTGGTGAGTGATGAAGATTTCGCGAATGGCCTTGCTTTTGCTGCGCTCGATCAAGCCCTGAATGTCACGGCGCACCTGCGCCAGTGCCTGCTGGAGGCGCTCACGCTCGATGCCGGCGGACTCGCCGCGCAACGGGTAATCGATGGTTTGCAGCACTTGAATATGCGCCGGGCCGATGGCGATCCCCGGCGCGGCGGCAATTGCCTGAACCACACTGCCTGACACCGGGGCGAGGACCACTTCGGCCATCTCGGCAACGACTTCGCGTGCCTGGCTTACTGGCGGCAGCGGTTCGACTTCCTCACCGAGGCCCTCTTCGATGGCCGCCAACAGGGCCGGCAACGCGTCAGCCGCGATGCCCGGTTCGGCAATGATTTCCAGAACCTGCCCCCGACGGGCGCCGAGGCTGAGCAACTTGCTCAAACTCTTTACCGACACCGCGCTGTCGTGACCATCGACAATGCGCACGCGGATGTCACCTTCAAAACTCTTTGCCAGTTGCGCGAGGATTTTCGCCGGCCGCGCATGCAAACCGTGGGCATTGGCCAACACAATACGCGCACTGGGCCAGTCGGCGGGCACTTCACCACCGAGCACTTCGAGGACTTTGCGGCTGCTGGTGGCGCGCCCCAATTCATGGCCACGCCCTTCGATCAACAACGCGCACAGGCGTTCGAGCAGCGCTTGATGGGCCTCACCGAGGCTGGCCAGGCAGAACAGTCCATTGAGTGGCTGGCCGAGATAGCGCAGCGGTTTGTCCGGGGTGACGAAGGCCAGTCCCGGGCGCTTCACCGTTTGCTCGCTGTGCAGCCACCACAGACCATCGCCCAGGGGCAGCGCTTCAACCTGCTGCAGCACGGCGGAGAAACCGTTGCTCACGCAGTCGGCCTGCCGCAGCAGACGAGCGCCGCGCCAGACCAGCTCTTCGAAATCTTCGGCCGCCACACCGAGGCCGATCATCTGCGCATCCAGCGCCAGCTCCTGTGGCGCGCCTTGCAGCAACTTCAGCAATGCTTCGGCGGAACCGGCGCGACGCAGGGCCTGGCCCAGATCAGTCTCGCCGAGGGCGCGGGTCAGCAATTGCAACAGGCGCAGATGTTCATCGGATTTGGCAGCGATTCCGATCGCCAGGTAAACGATATGACCATCGCCCCAGTCCACACCTTCAGGGAACTGCATCAGGCGCACACCGGTGGTGAACACCAGGTCGCGGGTTTCGGGCGTACCGTGGGGGATCGCAATACCTTGACCAAGAAAGGTCGAGCCCTGGGCTTCCCGCGCCTGCAATCCGGCGAGATAACCCTCGGTAACCAGGCCGTCGGCGACCAGATGCCGGGCCAGCAGTTGCAGCGCTGCGGATTTATCCACAGCCGACTGGCCCATGGATATCTGCTCTACAGTGAGCTCGAGCATGCTTTCTCCTTTTTGGCGCCTTGGGGCGCCAGGTATTGTTTTGAATGAGCCAGCTTAGGCGCTTGTTCGTCACTTTTGGCGGTTTCGCGGCAGAACCGGCCAAAGGCACCTATTAACGTAGAAAATACGCTTGCTGAATCGTTTAATCTAGAATGAATGGCACGTTACTCGATAATGTCCCATCCTTGAAGCCCAACTTGTCGGATGCGTTACGACAATGGTCGCCTGCCTGAATCGGTTAGGATTGACGAAAATGTCGAGGCAACCTCGAAAAAACAAGGAAACAGCGGGTTGAAACTCAGTGATATCGCCCAGTTGGCCGGTGTGTCCGTCACCACCGCCAGCTATGTCATCAATGGCAAGGCCGAACAACAACGCATCAGCAGCGCTACCGTCGAACGCGTGCGCGCGGTCGTCGAACTGCATGGCTTCACGCCTAACCCACAGGCCGCCGGTTTGCGCAGCCGACACACCCGCACATTGGGGTTCATTCTGCCGGATCTGGAAAACCCCAGTTACGCGCGAATCGCCAAATTGCTGGAGCAAGGCGCGCGGGCCCGGGGTTATCAGTTGCTGATCGCCAGCTCCGACGATGCACCGGACAGCGAACGGCAATTGCTGCAACTGTTCCGCGCCCGGCGCTGCGACGCACTGATCGTTGCCAGCTGCCTGCCGGCCGGCGACGACAGCTATCGCCAATTGCAGGCCAAGGGCATTCCGATCATCGCCATCGACCGGGTCATGGAACCCGAGCACTTCTGCTCGGTGATCAGCGACGATCGTGAGGCCAGCCTGCAACTGACCCGCAGCCTGCTGGAGCCGCTGCCCAGGCAGATCGCACTGATCGGCGCCCGCCCGGAGCTGAGCATCAGCCGGGAACGTGCCGCGGGCTTCAAAGAGGCCCTCACCGGATTCGACTGCGAGGTGCTGATCGAAGAAGGCGAGTCCTTCAGCCGCGAGTGCGGCAAACAATTGATGGAAGAGCTGCTGCAGCGCCTGGGCCATTTGCCCGAGGCCCTGGTGACCACATCCTACGTGCTGCTTCAGGGTGTGTTCGATGCGCTGCACGACTTCCCGCTGAAAAACCGTCCGCTGCGCCTCGGCACATTCGGTGACACCCAGTTGCTGGACTTCCTGCCGCTGCCGGTCAACGCCATGGCCCAGCAACACCAGTTGATCGCCGACAAGGCCCTTGCACTGGCCCTGGCGGCCATCGAACAGTCGGATTACCGGCCCGGCGTGCAAGCCATCGCGCGCACGTTCAAGCAGCGTATTCGCCAGGACTGAACCGTGGAGCTGATCGACACCCACACCCACCTGGATTTTCCGGACTTCGACGCCGACCGCCAGGCGCTGCTGGCCGAAAGCCGCGCCCTCGGGGTGCGGCGAATGGTGGTGCTGGGGGTTTATCAGGCCAATTGGCAGCGGGTCTGGGAGTTGGTGCAGAGTGATCCCGATCTGCACGCCGCGTTCGGATTGCACCCGGTGTACCTGGATGATCATCGACCGCAACACCTGAGCGAACTCGGTGACTGGCTGACTCGATTGGCCGGCCATCGGCAACTGTGTGCGGTAGGCGAGATCGGCCTGGACTACTTCATCGAAACCCTGGACCGCGACCGCCAGCAGGCGTTGTTCGAGGCGCAATTACAACTGGCGGTGGATTTCAATCTTCCGGCATTGATCCATGTGCGGCGCAGCCATGCGGCGGTGATTGCCACGCTCAAACGGTTTCGTTTGAAACGGGCCGGCATCATCCACGCCTTCGCCGGCAGCCAGGAAGAAGCGCGGGAATACATCAAGCTCGGTTTCAAGCTCGGCCTTGGTGGCGCCCCGACCTGGCCGCAGGCGCAGCGCATGCACCGAGTGCTCGGCGCACTGCCACTGGATTCGGTGGTGCTGGAAACCGACTCGCCGGACATGGCCCCTGCCATGTTCCCCGGCCAGCGCAACAGTCCGGCACACTTGCCGGCGATCTGCACGGCACTGGCGCAATGGATGGCAATCAGCCCGGAACGACTGGCGGCTGCCAGCACCGCCAACAGCTGCGAAGTGTTCGGCTGGTAATCAGTCGACGTGAGCCCTGGCGGCCTCCAGGATCAGCGTCAAGTGCTGGCGCCGGCGGAAATAACGGACCACCGCGAAGTACACGAATATGACGATCAGCGAAGCATTCAGCTGTTCGATGACGCTGAGCATCCCCAACCACTCCATCACCAACGCCACCAGCAAGGTGATGCAGACCATCATCCGCAGACTGGCGCGCAACAGCGAAAAAGAGTCGAGGGACTTGAAGCGCCTGATCTGCTCCGGACAACATAACTGAAGGTGTTTCTGGCAGTGGGCACAGGCAAACGCTTCATTGATCGCGATGGCGTTGAGCTGCCAGGGTTGAAGCAGCAATGTGCGCTGACAATGCGCACAGCGTCCCTGGACTCCTGATATTGCAACAGACATAACCAAGTTCCTCCATGAAGTAAGCCGCGTAACTCTTCCTTGATTGACATCCAAAATCCAGCGCACGGAAAGAATCAGGAGGACTCTCACCGGGAAAAGGAAAAAGTATTACGAAACCTTCCCACAGTACATCAAACCTGTGGGAGCGAGGAGACTTTCAAACCCTGAATGCACTGATCAACTGTTTCAACTCCATGACCTGGGCCGACAACGCCCGGCTGGCATCTTCGGTCTGATGTGCACCTTCAGCGGTACGCTCGCCGGCGCGATTGATCTCGACGATGTTCTGGTCGATGTCGTGAGCCACGGCGGTTTGCTGCTCCACGGCGGCGGCAATCTGCTGGTTCTGGTCGACGATCATGCCAACCGCGCCCAGGATGTTTTCCAGCGCCCGCTGGACCTTCTCCGACTGCCCCACCGTGCCGTTGGCCATTTCATGGCTGGTGCCCATGGCCTTGACCGCCGCGCCGACTCCGCCATGAAGCCTGGCAATCATCTGCTCGATTTCTTCGGTCGATTGCTGGGTTCGTTTGGCCAGGGTCCGGACTTCATCGGCTACCACGGCGAAACCACGGCCCTGCTCACCGGCCCGTGCGGCCTCGATGGCGGCATTGAGCGCCAGCAGATTGGTCTGCTCGGCGATGCTCTTGATCACTTCGAGCACGCGGCTGATGGACTGGCTGTCGCTGGCCAGTTGATTGATCACCAGCACCGACTGATCGATCTCGCTGGCCAGCGCGGCAATACTGCCTTGCTGCGACTCCACCAAGCCGCGACCACTGATGGTCTCATCGTTGACACTGTGGGCACTGCTCACCGCCGCCGCGGCACTGCGCGCCACCTCCTGGGAAGTGGCCGACATCTGGTTCATGGCCGTGGCCACTTGTTCGATTTGCGTGCGCTGCCCGGCGACGGCCTGGTTGCTTTGCGCGGAAACGTTTTCCACTTGCCCGGCCTGACGCTCGACTTCGCTGACGGTCTGCCCCACCCGCTCGATCAGGTCATGGATCTTCTTCACGGTGCCGTTGAACACCTCACCCAGCTCCCCCAGCTCATCGCGGCTGTGGGCGCTGAAGGTCACGGTCATGTCGCCGGCCGCCACCTTGTCCATCACCGCTCCGAGGCGCTTGAGCGTGGTACGGGTCGAGGCATAGAACGCGCCGTAGAGATAAAAGATCAGCACAAATACGACTGACAGCGCCACGGCCTGCAAAACCATGTGCGTGCGGTTCTGTTCCAGGCGTTGCTGCAACTGCGGGCCCAGATACTTCAGGGTTGCTTCGTTGAGTTGGTAGGTCTGGTCCATAAGGGCGCTGACCTGATCGTAAAAGCCCTGCCACGGCGCATCGAGGGTGTCGGCCATGACCACTTGTTCTTCGAACAGCTCGCTGGCTTTTTTCAGCGACGCCCGGCTGACCTCGGCCTGCGCAGCCAAAGTCTCGCGCGCAGCCTTGCTGGAACCCAGGGCATCCTGCAACTTCAGACCATATTCGCTCTGGAGTTTTTCAATCTGCGCCAGCAACTCATCGAAACGGGTACTCGAAGCCGAGTTGATAAAACCCTGCCCCAACGAATAGGACCCCATTGCCCGACCTTCCCCCAGGATCTGGGTGACACGTGGCGTTACGAGGGTGACGAGCTCGCTCAACTGGCGCATGTCGCTCTGGTTGTCGCGACTGAGGCCGGACTGGCTGGTGATGAGCTGGCTGAAAATCTGCGCGCTGCCGACCAGTTTGCCAATCAGGGCACTTTTGCTTTGCAGGGAGTTTTCCGTTTGCTGGGCCTTGAACGCGGCGATCATTTCATCGCGTTTGCCATCAAACACCGCGACCTGTTCCGGGTCGCTGGTCATCGCCGTCAGCCCTTGCAGGCGAGTCAGAATATTCTGCTCAAGGGTGCTGATTTTCGATTCGACATTGCCGGCCTTGCCGGACTGGCCGAGGCTGACATTGATCTGCACCAGGTTGTTCAGGGTTTCCAGATCGCGCCGCAGCGTCAGGCTACTGCCCAACAGGTCGAGACTTTGCAGTTCGATGCGCGTGCCCTGGAATTCTCGGTAGGAGTCACGTACCAGATAGAAGTTGGTCACCAGCATCGGCACCAGGAACAGTACGCTGATCAGGCTGAACTTCATGCCGAAGCTCAGGCGGTTCATCAGTGCGACAGCGGGATAGAGCAAGCTCTTCACTGGATGTCTCCCTTCAATTTCTTATTTTTTTTATTGGCGGGCGCAGACAGAAAGCAGATAGCCACTATTCGGCGCTATCTCTGTATAACTTAAATCGACAGGGGGTTTTGTAACTTAAGGTTAACGACAGGGCGAAGCACTTCGGACAAGTGATCGCCCTATGGCGAGGGGGTTTGCTCTGATTTCTGACGACAGCGCTAAGGCAAAACCGTCCACAACGCAAATCCGGCATACCAGAGCACCGCGGCACGCAGCAGCAGTTCCCAGATGCGGTCCAGGTTGTTGATACCTTCTGCGCCAGCCACCGGCGCCGGAATTTCACCGGCCACCAGCCCGACTTTCACGATCAATTGCGTGGCGCTGATGTTCCAGTTCAGTAGCTCATGCAGCATGACCCGGCTGACCGCGACAAAATTGCCGACCAATGCCAGGCTCGCCGCCAGCAGACGCACCGGCACCCAGTCGAAGGCGTGACGCAATTGCCCGGCGCGTTCGACCACCGCCGGGTTTTTCCCGTGTTCTTCGGCCAGCGCCAGCAACCGATAGCTCAGCGCCGCGACCGGCCCCAGCAGGAAGTACCAGAAAATCACCGCGAAAAAACTATGGTAGGCCTCCCACAGCAAATGCCCTTCGACCTGTTCCAGCAGTTGCTCGCCACTGTCGGCGCAAATGTCCAGATCGCGGTTGGCGACATGGGCCGCTGCTTGCAGGTCCTCCCGACGCCAGGCATCGCGGAACGGCCCGAGATCGCCCAGCAGATCACCGCGCCCCAGGCTGTAAATCACCACCAGCAAATGAATCGGCAACGCCAGCAACCCGTAGGCCACCGGCTCGATGACGACCAACAGCAAACCCAGCAACGCCACCGGCAACAAAACCAGTACCGACAACACCAGCCAGGGTCGGCCAGAAAGTCGCGGGCTGGCCTCAAGCTTGTTCAGCTCCTGTGTCCAGCCCCTGTCACGCTGAACCCGATGACGCAAGGCCGAGAACTTCTCGATCCACACCGCCAACAGCAACACCAGAAAACTCATCGTCCTTCCTCTTGTGCCAGGGCGGCACGATAGCGTGCCCAGTCGAACGCCGGCCCTGGATCGGTTTTGCGCCCCGGTGCAATGTCGCTGTGCCCGCAGATGCGCTCTGTGGTGATTGCCGTGAACGCCTGCTGCAACTGGCGGGTCAGGGCTGTCAACGCGCTGTATTGCGCGTCGGTGAACGGCAGATCATCCGTGCCTTCCAGTTCGATGCCCACGGAAAAATCGTTACAGGTTTCCCGTCCCTCGAAGCTCGAAACACCCGCATGCCACGCACGCTCAAGGCATGAAACGAACTGGGTGACGGTACCGTCACGCTCGATCAGAAAGTGCGCGGACACCCGCAAATCCGCGATCCCTTCAAAATAGGGATGTTCGGTGACATCCAGACGATTCTGGAAAAACTCCTGCACCTTGCCGGTGGCGAACTGCGCCGGTGGCAGGCTGATGTTGTGGATCACCAGCAGGGAAATTTCGCCTGTGGGGCGCGCATTGAAGTTGGGTGAGGGGCAGACATGCACACCCTGAATCCAACCGCTCGCGGGGTCCAACTGCATACCGATTCCTTCGACGTCGACTGTGTTGGCACAGTATGCCGCGATAATCCCCTGGGGCGCGATCACTTGCCGCGATTGAAGCGCTGGAGATTGCCGAACTCAAACAGGCGTTTGCTCGGCATCGACGGCCAACGCCGACTACGACAGGGATTCGACCAAATGCAGGCGCCAGCACCAATGTAACGCGCTGATGCCTTGGGTTGGTCGCTGCCATGGCCCTATAATCGAGCCACTTTGTTTGTGGAGTCCGTTATGCCGAATCTACGTCTCGCCGATCTGACCGCCGAAATCGAAGCCAACGTGCGCCGTGCGTTGCGTGAAGACATCGGCAGCGGCGACATCACCGCACAGTTGATCCCGGCCGAACGCCTGGCCAAAGCCACCATCATTACCCGCGACGCGGCCGTCATCAGCGGCACCGCCTGGGTGGATGCCGTGTTCCTGCAACTGGACCCACGGGTGGCGGTGCACTGGCAGGTTGCCGACGGTGAACGGGTGACGCCCAATCAGGTGCTGTTCCACCTCGAAGGCCCTGCGCGCTCACTGCTGACCGGCGAACGCAGCGCCCTGAACTTCCTGCAATTGCTCTCCGGCGTGGCGACCCGCGCGCAGTACCTGGCGGACTTCGTGGCCGAGACTCAGGTCAAGCTGCTCGACACCCGCAAAACACTGCCGGGGCTGCGCCTGGCGCAAAAGTACGCCGTGACCTGCGGCGGTTGCCATAACCACCGCATCGGCCTGTATGACGCCTTCCTGATCAAGGAAAACCACATCGCCGCCAGTGGCGGCATCGCGCAGGCCATCGCCGCCGCGCACAAGATCGCTCCGGGAAAACCGGTCGAGATTGAAGTGGAAAGCCTGGATGAACTGAAAGAAGCGCTGACGGCCGGTGCCGACATCATCATGCTCGACGAACTGAGCCTGGACGACATGCGCGAAGCCGTGCGCCTGAATGCCGGCAAGGCCAAACTGGAGGCCAGCGGCGGGATCAACGAAAGTACGTTGCTACCGATTGCACAGACCGGGGTGGATTACATTTCGATCGGTGCGATGACCAAGGATGTGAAGGCGGTCGATCTGTCGATGCGACTGAGTCTCTGATCCCACGTGTGAATTGCCAAAACTGTAGGAGCGAGCTTGCTCGCGATGCACCTGAGAGCGCCACGTTTAACCAGTAAACACGCGCTATCGTTAACGACCATCGCGAGCAAGCTCGCTCCTACATGATTGTCAGACCACCAGATTGTTCATCTCGCAGTACTCTTCCCACCCGACACCCAACACCTCGGCAGCTTCTTTATGCAGCTTCAGGCGTTCTGCTTCGTACTCTTCCGGCGTTGAGGTGTACTTGAGCGTCAGCTCCCACGGCTGCAGGCCCTGGGCTTCGGCTTCATCCTCGAACGCCCACTGAATCTGGTCCTTCTGATCATCGGCACTCAGGTCCTTGATCTCGTCCATTAGTTCGTGGTTATCAAGCACGTACTTCTTCAGCGCTTCTTCGTGTCTGGCTTCTTGGGTCAATTCTTTTATTGTCATGGCGTTCTCGTTGATCTGGGGAATGGAAGATGGATCTGGATCATCAAGGATCTCTCTGACGCAAAAAACCGTATGAAGCGCGGTTTGTCTGGCCTTCAGAACCATTCGGGATCATCTGAAAACAAGTCTTGCTGGTGCCCGAGACAGGAATCGAACCTGCGACCTTCGCGTTACGAGTGCGCTGCTCTACCGGCTGAGCTACACGGGCGGTGGGCTAAACCTAGCACTGACTTCAGGGGCAGGCAACTTCCGGAACGTCTCAATTTCCTGCAGACAAAAAAATGCCCCACCGTTTTCACGGCGGGGCATTTTTTATAACGTTGAAGCGGTCAGGCGTGGGGCGTGATTAAACGCCCGAAGCCTTGGCTGCTGCCACGTCTTTGATGGAAAGCTTGATACGGCCGCGGTTGTCCACGTCCAGTACCAGTACTTCCACTTCCTGGCCTTCTTTCAGGATGTCGGTCACTTTCTCGACGCGAGCATCGCTCAGCATGGAGATGTGAACCAGACCGTCCTTGCCTGGCAGAATATTGACGAATGCGCCGAAGTCGACGATGCGTTCAACCTTGCCAACGTAGATCTTGCCGATCTCGGCTTCAGCGGTGATGCCCAGAACGCGCTGACGTGCCGCTTCAGCCGCTTCCTTGGTTTCACCGAAGATCTTGATCGAACCGTCGTCTTCGATGTCGATCGAAGCCTTGGTTTCTTCACAGATCGCACGAATGGTCGCGCCGCCTTTACCGATGACATCACGGATTTTGTCGGTGTCGATTTTCATCGCGATCATGGTCGGAGCGTTGGCCGACAGTTCGGTACGCGACTGGCCGATGATCTGGTTCATCTGGCCGAGGATGTTCAGGCGCGCTTCCAGGGCTTGGCCCAGAGCGATCTCCATGATTTCTTCGGTGATGCCCTTGATCTTGATGTCCATCTGCAGCGCAGTGACGCCTTTGGCGGTACCGGCTACCTTGAAGTCCATGTCGCCCAGGTGGTCTTCGTCACCCAGGATGTCGGTCAGGACGGCGAATTTCTCGCCTTCTTTAACCAGACCCATGGCGATACCGGCGACCGGCGCCTTCATCGGCACACCGGCGTCCATCAGGGCCAGGGAAGCGCCGCAAACGGAAGCCATCGAGCTCGAACCGTTGGATTCGGTGATTTCCGAAACCACGCGGATGGTGTACGGGAACACGTCAGCGGCAGGCAGCATGGCCGAAACCGAACGACGGGCCAGACGGCCGTGACCGATTTCGCGACGACCAGCGCCACCCATGCGACCACACTCGCCTACCGAGAACGGAGGGAAGTTGTAGTGCAGCATGAACGGGTCTTTCTTCTCGCCTTCCAGGGTATCGAGCAGCTGTGCATCACGGGCAGTACCCAGCGTTGCGACTACCAGAGCCTGGGTTTCGCCACGGGTGAACAGAGCCGAACCGTGGGTTTTTGGCAGAACACCAACTTCGATGTTCAACGGACGTACAGTCTTGGTGTCGCGACCGTCGATACGTGGCTTGCCGTTGACGATGTTTTCGCGAACGGTACGGTATTCGATTTCGCCGAAAGCCGCTTTGACTTCGCTGGAAGAAGGCTGGCCTTCTTCACCGGACAGCTTGGCAACGACCTGGTCTTTCAACTCGCCCAGGCGAGCGTAACGGTCGGCCTTGACGGTGATGGTGTAGGCCTGGGAGATCGCTTCGCCGAACTCGGCACGGATAGCGGCCAGCAGTTCGGTGGCTTCTGGCGCAGGAGCCCAGGTCCAGGTTGGCTTGGCAGCTTCGGCGGCCAGTTCTTTAACGGCGTTGATCACAACCTGGAACTCGTCGTGAGCAAACAGTACCGCGCCCAGCATCTGGTCTTCGGTCAGCTCTTTGGCTTCCGATTCAACCATCAGTACGGCGTCCGAAGTACCGGCAACGACCATGTCCAGGCTGGAAGCTGCCTGTTGCTCGTAAGTCGGGTTCAGCAGGTAGCCGGTGCTTTCGTGGAAGGCAACGCGGGCAGCGCCGATCGGGCCATCAAAAGGAATGCCGGAGATAGCCAGGGCAGCCGAGGTACCGATCATCGCAGCGATGTCCGGATCGGTCTTCTTGCTGGTGGAAACGACGGTGCAGACGACCTGCACTTCGTTCATGAAGCCTTCCGGGAACAGCGGACGGATCGGACGGTCGATCAGTCGGGAAGTCAGGGTTTCTTTCTCGGAAGGACGGCCTTCGCGCTTGAAGAAACCGCCAGGGATCTTGCCGGCAGCGTAAGTCTTTTCCTGGTAGTGAACAGACAGAGGGAAGAAGCCCTTGCCTGGATCGGCTTGTTTTGCACCGACTACGGTCACCAATACGCTGACGTCGTCGTCAACGGTGACCAATACTGCGCCGGAGGCCTGACGGGCGATACGGCCAGTCTCGAGGGTAACGGTCGACTGACCGAACTGGAATTTTTTGATTACCGGGTTCACGGTGTCCTACCTTCTTTGTGGCTCTTGGGGGAACTGGTTTCTTGCGAAATTCTTGGGCAACGCCGGGAGTCGGCCCGACTGGATTGTCCAGGTGTTACTCGGGTAAAGCAGGTATCCAGATAAAACTTGAGGCTGGGAGCCTGCCATGCGCCGGCGGGAAACCCACTGACGTACGACAGACAACCAACCTCTAGCGCAATCGCTTATTAGCGACGCAGACCCAGGCGAGCGATCAGAGCGCTGTAACGGCTCACGTCCTTGCCTTTCAGGTAGTCCAGCAGCTTACGACGCTGGTTAACCATGCGGATCAGACCACGACGGGAGTGGTGGTCTTTACCGTTGGCCTTGAAGTGACCTTGCAGTTTGTTGATGTTGGCGGTCAGCAGTGCAACTTGCACTTCTGGCGAACCAGTGTCACCAACAGCTTGCTGGTAGTCAGCTACGATTTGAGCTTTTTCTTGAACGTCGAGAGCCATGAGGCAATCCTTTTATCAGGAAACCGTTTCAGAAAAACAGTTTCAACAGGCCAGGGACAAATCCCTGTATCTAAAAATGAGTAGTGACCGTGCCTGTTGACAGCCACCCTCGCCAGCCTGCTGTTACACAGACTGGTTTCGGTCACTCTGACCGAATCAAACGACGCGGCGCGATGCGCCCGTCTTCGCTCACTTCACCGATACCGATGAAGCGACCATTGTGATCCTGTACCCGCACCATGCCGAACTTCGGAGCATCCGGGGCACGTACCGGCTGGCCGTTGAGCCAGTAGAACGCGCTCGCTTCCGAGAACTGCAACAGTGGCCAATCCAGCAGGCCGCTGTCCGATGGCATCAGGAAGCGATCGACCGCTTCGTTGCCGCCTTCGGCATGTACTGCTTCCAGCTCTTCGAGGGTAACCGTCTGCGCCAGGGTGAATGGCCCGGCCTGGGTACGTCGCAGTTCTGCAACGTAAGCGCCACAACCGAGTTGCTCACCAATATCCTCCACCAGGGTGCGGATATAGGTGCCTTTAGTGCAATCCACCGCCAGCCGCGCAGTATCACCTTCGAAGGCCAGCAATTCCAAGCGCGTAATAGTAACAGAACGCGGTTCGCGCTCCACTACTTCGCCTGCACGAGCCAACTTGTACAGCGGCTGGCCATCACGCTTGAGCGCCGAGTACATCGGCGGTATCTGACTGATTTGCCCACGAAATTTCGGCAGTACAGCCTCGATATCGGTGCGACCAACGGTCACCGGGCGCTCCTGCAAAACCTCACCTTCGGCATCCGCCGTGGTGGTGGTCTTGCCCAGTTGCGCCAGGGTTTCATAACCCTTGTCGGAATCGAGCAGGTATTGCGAGAACTTGGTCGCCTCACCAAAACACAGCGGCAACACGCCGGTGGCCAGGGGATCGAGACTGCCGGTATGACCTGCCTTTTCGGCGTTCAGCAACCAGCGAACCTTCTGCAAGGCCGCGTTGGAGGTGAACCCCAGCGGCTTGTCGAGCAGGATGATGCCGCTGACGTTACGACGGATACGTTTGACCTGAGCCACCGATTACTCCTTGGTGTCTTCGGCTTCTGCCGCAACCGGATGCTGATTGTCTTCAGCCACTGCGCGCTCGATCAGGGCCGACAGATGCGCACCGCGTACGACGCTTTCGTCGTAGTGGAAGTGCAACTGAGGAACGCTACGCAGCTTCATCTCGCGAGCCAACTGCATGCGCAGGAAACCGGCGGCAGAGTTCAGCACCTTGATGCTTTGGGCAATTTCTTCAGCGCTGTCCTGGCCCATCACGGTGATGAAAATCTTGGCGTGACCGACGTCACGGCTGACTTCCACCGCGGTAATGGTGACCAGGCCGACGCGCGGGTCTTTGACTTCACGACGGATCAGTTGTGCCAGCTCGCGCTGCATCTGATCGCCGATACGTTGGGTACGGCTATATTCTTTTGCCATGTCTTGTTACCTGTAACTGCCCCACGGTGAAACCCGTGTGGTCTGAAAGCGGCAAACGCCCGGCCTGACAGAAGCCAGACCGGGCGTTGCGTTTAGAGTCCGGGTGACGAACTGCGCACTTGCATGCGGCGGCCCGTCACGGCTCTTGAAGTGCGCGAATTAGAGGCTGCGAGCAACCTGCACCTTCTCGAAGACTTCGATCTTGTCACCGACCTTGACGTCGTTGTAGCTCTTCACGCCGATACCGCATTCCATGCCGGCACGTACTTCGGAAGCGTCATCCTTGAAGCGGCGCAGGGATTCCAGCTCGCCTTCGAAGATAACGATGTCTTCACGCAGTACACGGATCGGACGGTTACGGTGCACAACACCTTCGATAACCATGCAACCGGCGATCGCGCCAAACTTCGGCGAACGGAACACGTCACGCACTTCGGCGATGCCCAGAATGTTCTCGCGAACATCGCTGCCGAGCATACCGGTCAGGGCTTTCTTGACGTCTTCGATGATGTCGTAGATCACGTTGTAGTAACGCATATCCAGACCTTCCTGCTCGACGATCTTGCGCGCGCCGGCATCGGCACGCACGTTGAAGCCGAACAGTACAGCGTTGGAGGCCAGTGCCAGGTTGGCATCGGATTCGGTGATACCACCGACGCCGCCACCGACCACACGCACTTGCACTTCGTCGTTACCCAGGCCGTTCAAGGCACCGTTCAACGCTTCGAGCGAACCACGGACGTCAGATTTGAGGACGATGTTGAGCGTCTTCTTCTCTTCCTGGCCCATGTTTTCGAAGATGTTTTCCAGCTTGCCGGCGTGAGCGCGAGCCAGTTTGACTTCGCGGAACTTGCCTTGACGGAACAGAGCCACTTCACGGGCTTTCTTCTCGTCGGCAACCACGCTCATCTCGTCGCCAGCGTCCGGGGTACCGTCCAGGCCGAGGATCTCGACAGGGATGGCCGGACCGGCTTCCTTGATTGGCTTGCCGTTCTCGTCGAGCATGGCACGTACACGGCCATAGTTCGAACCGACCAGGACCATGTCGCCCTGACGCAGGGTACCGTCTTGAACCAGAACGGTAGCCACCGGGCCACGGCCCTTGTCGAGACGGGATTCAACCACGACGCCACGGCCAGGAGCCGACGGAGTTGCAGTCAATTCCAGGACTTCGGCTTGCAGCAGTACCGCTTCGAGCAATTCGTCGACGCCAGTACCCATCTTCGCCGAGACCGGTACGAACGGCGTGTCACCACCCCACTCTTCCGACGTCACGCCGTGTACCGACAGCTCGCTACGGATGCGATCGAGATCGGCGCCCGGCTTGTCGATCTTGTTCACCGCCACGACCAGCGGAACACCCGCAGCCTTGGCATGCTGAACAGCTTCAATGGTCTGCGGCATCACGCCGTCGTCCGCTGCAACCACCAGGATCACGATGTCGGTCGCCTTGGCACCACGGGCACGCATTGCGGTAAACGCAGCGTGACCAGGGGTATCGAGGAACGTCACCATGCCACGGTCGGTTTCAACGTGGTAAGCACCGATGTGCTGGGTGATACCACCGGCTTCGCCAGCAGCAACCTTGGCACGACGGATGTAGTCGAGCAGGGAAGTCTTACCGTGGTCAACGTGGCCCATTACGGTCACGACTGGTGCACGGGAAACTGCCTCGCCTTCAAACTTCAGGGACTCGGCCAGGGAATCTTCCAGGGCGGTGTCGCTGACCAGGGTCACTTTGTGGCCCAGCTCTTCGGCAACCAGTTGGGCAGTTTCCTGATCCAGTACCTGGTTGATGGTCGCTGGAGTACCCAGTTTGAACATGAACTTGATGATTTCAGCAGCCTTCACCGACATCTGCTGGGCGAGATCGCCAACAGTGATGGTTTCGCCGATCTTCACTTCGCGCACGACAGGGCCGGTCGGGCTCTGGAAACCGTGGGCGTTGCGCTTCTTCAGCTTGGCCTTGCCGCGACCACCACGGCGGAAGCCATCGCTTTCTTCGTCGGTAGTACGTGGGGCAACGCGCGGAGCAGGCGCCTTTTCCTTGACCGAAGCACGATGCGGAGCGTTTTTGCGCTCGCCATCGCCGCTACCGCGACGATTGTTGTCGTCGGCACGTGGCTTGTCCGGACGACGCTGTTCGTCACGCTTGCGGGCATCGACCGCAGGAGCTGGAGCGGCTGCCACAACCGGTGCGCTTTCGCGAACTGGCTCGGCCACCACAGCAGGCGCTGCAACAGGTACGGCTTGAGCGGTCGGCGCAGCAGCAGGCTGGCGACGCGCTTCTTCTTCGGCGCGGCGCTTGGCTTCTTCTTCAGCCTTCTGACGAGCAGCATTTTCTACTGCGCGACGTTCATCCAGTTCACGCTTGCGCTCGGCTTCGATTTCTTCCGGGCTGCGCTGTACGAAGACTTTCTTCTTGCGTACTTCAACGCTGATGCTTTTGCTGCCAGCAACCCGCAGGGTGCTGGTGGTTTTACGCTGCAGCGTAATTTTGCGTGGTTCTTCCACTTTCGCCTTGTGGCTGCTTTTCAAGTGAGTCAGCAACGATTGCTTCTCACTGTCAGTCACACTTTCTTCGGCGGCGGTGTGCGGCAGACCTGCCTCACGCATCTGCTGCAACAGGCGCTCTACCGGTGTTTTGACCTCATCGGCCAGTTGTTTCACCGTGACTTGCGTCATGCACTTCTCTCCTCAGGCCGCGCCTAATTACTCGAACCAGTGGGCTCGGGCGGCCATGATCAACTTGCCGGCACGATCATCGTCAATGCCGTCGATGTCGAGCAGGTCGTCAATAGACTGCTCGGCCAGGTCTTCGCGGGTAATTACGCCGCGCACCGCCAGTTCCATCGCCAAATCCTTGTCCATACCCTCAAGCGAGAGCAGGTCTTCGGCCGGATGGGCGTCTGCCAGCTTTTCCTCAGTAGCGATGGCTTTAGTCAACAAGCGATCCTTGGCCCGAGCGCGAAGCTCGTTGACGGTGTCTTCGTCAAAGCCGTCGATGTTGAGCATTTCTTCCAACGGTACGTAGGCAATCTCTTCCAGGCTGGTAAAGCCTTCGTCCACCAGCACCTGCGCCAGATCTTCGTCGACTTCCAGCTCGTCGATGAAGTTGCGCAGGATATCGCCGGTTTCCGCTTGCTGTTTAGCCTGGATGTCCGATTCGGTCATCACGTTCAGGGTCCAGCCAGTCAACTGGCTAGCCAGACGCACGTTCTGACCACCGCGACCGATGGCCTGAGCCAGATTGTCTGCGCCAACGGCGATGTCCATTGCATGGGCATCTTCGTCAACGATAATTGCCGCAACCTCGGCCGGGGACATGGCGTTGATCACGAACTGAGCCGGGTTGTCGTCCCACAGAACGATGTCAACACGCTCACCGCCCAACTCACCCGACACTGCCTGGACGCGCGAACCGCGCATACCGATGCAAGCGCCCTGCGGGTCGATGCGTTTGTCCTTGGAGCGAACGGCGATCTTGGCACGCGAACCCGGATCACGGGACGCAGCCATCACTTCGATCAGGCCTTCGGCAATTTCCGGCACTTCGATGCGGAACAACTCGATCAGCATTTCCGGCGCGGTGCGCGACAGGATCAACTGCGGGCCGCGGTTCTCGGTGCGGATTTCCTTGAGCAGCGCACGCAGACGCACGCCAACCCGGAAAGTTTCGCGAGAAATGATGTCTTCACGAGCCAGCAACGCTTCAGCGTTGTTGCCCAGATCAACGATCACGTTGTCGCGGGTGACTTTTTTCACGGTGCCGGAGATGATTTCACCCAGGCGCTCGCGATAAGCGTCAACCACCTGAGCGCGCTCGGCTTCGCGAACTTTCTGCACAATGACTTGCTTGGCAGTCTGTGCAGCGATGCGGCCGAACTCGATGGACTCGATTTTCTCTTCTACGACATCACCGACCTTGGCGCCAGGATGCGTTTCGGCAACCTTGCTCGGCCAGGTTTCGATGGCCGGATCGTCCAGGTCTGCTTCTTCGACGACCGTCCAGCGACGGAATGTCTCGTATGCACCCGTGTGGCGATTGATTTCCACACGCAGATCAACTTCGTCTTCGAAACGCTTTTTGGTAGCAGTGGCCAGAGCCAGCTCCAGCGCTTCAAAAATAACGTTTGCCGGTACGCCCTTTTCATTGGATACCGACTCAACAACCAGCAGTACTTCTTTGCTCATCGTACGCCTCGCCTTTCGCAAGCCATTGGATCCGCGGGATCCGCAGTATCTGGCACGCCTCAGTCAAAACTGGGAATAATGTTGGCCTTGTCGATCATATCGATCGGCAACAGGAACTCGTGGTCTTCTACCTGCACCACGACATCCTGCTCTTCTACGCCGCGCAGAAGGCCCTGAAAGTTGCGTCGTCCTTCAAAAGGCGAGCGCAGCTTGATCTTCACTTGTTCACCGGCAAATTTTGCAAACTGCTCAAGAGTGAACAGCGGGCGTTCCATGCCAGGCGAGGAAACTTCAAGGGTGTATTCAACGGAAATTGGATCTTCAACATCCAGCACACCGCTGATCTGACGGCTGACGATGGCGCAATCGTCCACCAGCACGCCGCCTTCTTTATCGATATAAACGCGCAACATCGAGTGACGACCCTGAGCCGAAAACTCGATACCCCAGCATTCATAGCCTAGGGCCACGACCACCGGGGCCAGCAAGGCCTGCAACTCTTCTAGCTTGCTCGACACCTGAACCCCCTAGTGCATGTATGTGCATGCTATGCAAAATAAAAAAATGGGCGAAACGCCCATCCTTGAAACGCCGTCGAACAGCGGCGTTGAAAGTGTCCAGCTAACAAAAAGCCCCTTAAAAGGGGCTCCTTAAACTGGTTGCGGGGGCCGGATTTGAACCGACGACCTTCGGGTTATGAGCCCGACGAGCTACCAGACTGCTCCACCCCGCGACAAAGCTGGGGCGGAAGTATACGACCGATCCCCTACAGGGTCAATGTAACCTTCCACCTGCAAGAAAGCCCGCAACAGCGGGCTCTCCTGACTAATTGGTACCGAGAAGGGGACTCGAACCCCTACACCCTATGGGCACAACCACCTCAAGGTTGCGTGTCTACCAATTCCACCACCTCGGCAATACTACGTTTGAAACCCTTCTTACTTCTGCTCTTGAGCTGGAGGCACGTCAGTCGCTGGAGTAGCCGACTTTTGCTCTTGAAGCACCGGGACATCATCAGAAGCCGGTTGTTGCTTTGGAACTTCCAGTACCGCTGGATTTGGGAGACCTACTTGAGTCAGCTGGTGAGCCTTCTCTTTAGCAAAGTAACCTAACCCCAAGCTGGTTATGAAAAAACCTGCGGCAAGTATAGCAGTAAACTTACTAAGAAAGGTAGAGGAACCTTGGCTTCCGAACACAGTATTTGAAGCACCTGCTCCGAAAGACGCGCCAGCATCCGCACCTTTACCCTGCTGCAGCAAAACCAGAGCTACTACGCCCAATGCACCCAGCAGATGAAAAACGACTACGACTGTTTCCAGCATTTTTTCAGTTTCCCGCGGCGCGACAAATCGCACCGAACTCATCTGCATTCAGGGAAGCCCCACCAATGAGACCCCCATCGATATCCGGCATGCCGAACAGTTCGACCGCATTGGCCGCCTTCACGCTGCCGCCGTATAGAAGCCGCACACCTTGTGCGACCTCAGAATTCTCTGCCGCCAACTGGGCGCGAATGGCTGCGTGCACATCCTGCGCCTGTTGTGGCGTTGCAGTCAGCCCGGTGCCAATGGCCCAGACCGGCTCGTAAGCGATCACTGCCTTGGCAAAGGCACCGACACCCAGCTCCTCAATGATACTGCCCAGCTGATGCGAGACAACCTCAAGAGTCTTTCCGGCTTCACGCTGCTCAAGGGTTTCCCCTATGCACAACACCGGAATCAAGCCACATGCCTGTGCCGCTGCGAACTTGCGGATCAGCATTGCGTCCTGCTCGCCCATAATCTGGCGGCGCTCGGAGTGCCCGACAAGCACCAGGGAACAACCTGCATCCACCAACTGACTCGGTGCAACTTCACCGGTCAACGCACCTTGCCCGGATTCCACCGCAGAATTCTGCGCGCCGACCGAAATCGACTTTCCTTCCAGGCCATCAATCACTTGATTGATATGCAGGCAAGGCGGGAATACCGCGACATCAACATCGCTCGGCAAGGCCAAGTCACGAAGGCCGTTGATCAGCTCAGCGACGCTGGCGCGGGTACCGTGCATCTTCCAGTTACCAGCTACCATAGGGCGACGCATGCTGTACCTCGTCGGTCAAAGTGGGCGCAGATGTTACCCAACACAATCATGGCTGGCAAGCCGAATTCAGGCAGAAACTTCAGTAACCAGTTTTGCCAGCTCTTCGGCATAGCTACGAACCTGCGTTTCGTCCTCGCCTTCGACCATCACACGCACCAGTGGTTCGGTTCCGGACTTGCGCAACAGCACACGCCCCCGACCCGCCATCGCCTTGGTCACACGCTCGCTGGCCTCCTTGACCGACGGATGGTCGAGAGGGTTTGCGCCGCCGCCGAAGCGAACGTTGATCAGCACCTGAGGGCATTTGCGCAGCGCCTGACGCGCTTCAGCCAAACCTTGCGCACGGGCTTTCAACGCCTTCAGCACCTGCAACGCGGCGATAATCGCATCACCAGTGGTGGTGTAATTGAAGCAAACGATATGACCCGAATTTTCGCCACCGACCAGCCAGTTGCGCTCCAGCAGATCAGCAATCACATAACGATCACCAACATTGGCGCGAACAAATGGAATCGCCAGGTCGGCCAAGGCCAACTCCAATCCCAGGTTGCTCATCAGCGTACCGACTACACCACCTTGCAGCTTGTCTCGCTCATGCAGGTCGCGAGCAATGATGAACAGCAACTCATCACCATCGACGATGGCCCCCGTGTGATCCACCATCAACACCCGGTCACCATCACCATCGAAGGCGATACCCAGATCGGCGTGCTCAGCCAGCACAGCGGCCTGCAGTTGCCCCATATGGGTCGAGCCGCAGTTGTCATTGATATTCAAACCATTGGGCTGCGCGGACAAGACCACGACTTCGGCACCCAACTCACGAAACACACTCGGCGCCACTTTATAGGTCGCACCATGGGCGCAGTCGATCACAATCTTGAGGCCGGTAAAGCTGGTACCGGTCGGCACACTGCTCTTGCAGAATTCGATATACCGACCCGACGCGTCATTGATTCGCGACACTTTGCCGATCTTGCTCGACTCCACCACAGTCATTGGAGTGTCGAGCAACTCTTCGATCATATGCTCGACTTCATCCGGCAGCTTGGTGCCTTTGCCGGAGAAGAACTTGATGCCATTGTCATCATGCGGATTGTGCGACGCACTGATCACGATGCCAGCTTCGGCATGAAAGGTGCGCGTCAGATAGGCAATGGCCGGGGTCGGCATAGGCCCCAGAAGCATCACATCAGCACCTGCCGACGTCAGCCCGGCTTCAAGTGCCGATTCAAACATGTAGCCGGAGATCCGGGTGTCCTTGCCTACCAATACCTTGCAGGTGCCCATCTTGCGGAACGCCATACCTGCAGCCCAGCCGAGCTTGAGCATGAAATCAGGAGTGATCGGGTATTCACCGACACGCCCACGAATACCATCGGTGCCAAAATATTTTTTGCTCATAAGTGCTCCATCATTCTTATTCGGCTGATTCCACTGCGGCAATCATCCGCACCACATCCATTGTTTCGGCTACATCATGGACGCGCAATATACGCGCACCTTTCGTCGATGCCAGCGCCGCAAGCGCCAAACCACCATACAATCGGTCCCCCACCGGACGATTCAACGCCTGGCCAATCATGCTCTTTCGCGAAACCCCGACCAACAGGGGCCGCCCCAAGGCATGCAGGGCTTGCATATGTTTGAACAAGCTCAGGTTGTGCTGCAAGGTTTTGGCGAAGCCAAAGCCCGGATCAAGAATGATCCGTTCGGCTGGAATACCCGCCAATGAACACTGATGCATGCGCTCGGCGAGAAACCCACCCACTTCTTTCGTAATGTCCTGGTACTGCGGATTGTCCTGCATATCGCCCGGTTCTCCCAGCATATGCATCAGGCAAACCGGTAGCCCGGTGGCCGCCGCTGCATCCAGGGCGCCATCGCGACGCAACGAACGCACATCATTGATCAACCCGGCACCCAGGCGCGCGGTTTCACGCATGACCGCTGGCGTGGAGGTGTCGACCGAGATGATGACGTCCAGCTCGCGGCTGATGCGCTCGACAATGGGCGCTACGCGCTCCAGCTCCTCCAGTGGCGACACCGCCCTGGCACCAGGACGGGTGGACTCGCCGCCGACATCGATCAACGTCGCGCCGGCCGCCACCATGGCTTCGGCGTGACGCATTGCCGCGTCGAGCTGGCTGTATTGGCCACCATCGGAGAAAGAATCAGGAGTGACATTGAGAATACCCATGACATGTGTCTGGGCCAAATCAAGAACCCGGTTGCCGCAAGGCAACCGGGTCGAGGACTGAACAGAAGTCATTTCAAACCTTATACGTCAGCAGCAGGACCGCCGATCGGTGTTTCCGGACGCTCATCCTGCACCACCGGAGGGGTGCCGGAAGTACCCGTGCCACCCGACCAGTCGCGTGGCTCGCGAGGTGTACGCCCCGCCATGATGTCGTCGATCTGCTCGGCATCGATCGTTTCGTACTTCATCAAGGCATCGGCCATCGCATCGAGCTTGTCACGGTTGTCCGTGAGGATCTGCTTCGCCGTGCCGTAGCACTGATCGATGATGCTGCGTACTTCAGAGTCGATCAGCTTGGCTGTATCACCAGAGAAGCTTGCATTCTGACCGCCACCGCCGCGCCCAAGGAACACTTCACCCTCTTCTTCGGCATACATCAACGGCCCGAGTTTCTCCGAAAGTCCCCACTTGGTCACCATGTTCCGCGCAATCTGGCTGGCGCGCATGATGTCGTTGGAAGCACCGGTGGTCACGCCATCGAAGCCCAGAGTCATTTCTTCAGCGATACGACCGCCGTACAGCGAGCAGATCTGGCTGATCAACGCACGCTTGGACAGGCTGTAACGATCTTCTTCCGGCAGGAACATGGTCACACCCAGCGCACGACCGCGCGGAATGATCGACACCTTGTACACCGGATCATGCTCAGGCACGACACGACCCACGATGGCGTGGCCCGCTTCGTGATAAGCCGTGTTCTGTTTTTCCTTCTCGGACATGACCATGGATTTGCGCTCGGCGCCCATCATGATCTTGTCTTTCGCCAGTTCGAATTCTTTCATCTCGACGATGCGCTTGCCGGCCCGGGCAGCGAACAACGATGCCTCGTTCACCAGGTTGGCCAAGTCAGCACCAGAGAACCCTGGAGTACCACGAGCGATCACGGCCGGGGCAACGTCGTCGCCCATCGGCACTTTGCGCATGTGAACCTTGAGAATCTGTTCGCGACCACGGATGTCCGGCAGACCGACCACAACCTGACGGTCGAAACGGCCTGGACGCAGCAACGCAGGATCCAGTACATCAGGACGGTTGGTTGCGGCGATCACGATGATGCCGTCATTCATTTCAAAGCCATCCATCTCCACCAGCAATTGGTTGAGAGTCTGCTCGCGCTCGTCGTGACCACCACCCATGCCAGCACCACGATGGCGACCGACCGCATCGATTTCGTCGATGAAGATGATGCATGGAGCGTGTTTCTTGGCCTGTTCGAACATATCGCGAACACGGCTGGCACCAACACCGACGAACATTTCGACGAAGTCGGAACCGGAAATGGTGAAGAACGGTACTTTGGCTTCGCCGGCGATGGCCTTGGCCAGCAAGGTTTTACCGGTACCCGGAGGACCGACCATCAGCACGCCGCGAGGAATGCGGCCACCCAGGCGCTGGAACTTGCCCGGATCGCGCAGGAACTCGACCAGCTCACCGACTTCTTCCTTGGCTTCGTCGCAACCGGCAACGTCAGCCAGGGTTGTTTTCACCTGATCCTCGGAGAGCAGACGCGCCTTGCTTTTACCGAAGCTCATCGGCCCGCCCTTGCCACCGGCACCGCCCTGCATCTGCCGCATGAAGAACATGAACACGGCGATAATCACGAGGATCGGGAAGCTGGCAACCAGAAGCTGAGTCCAGATGCTTTGCTGTTCAGGCTGCTTGCCTTCGACCACGACGTGGTTATCCACCAGGTCGCCGATCAGGCCGTTGTCCTGGATCGCCGGGCGAATGGTCTTGAAGCTGTCGCCATCGTTGCGCTTGCCGGTAATCACGTAGCCATCAACCGCCACGCGTTCGACCTTGCCATCCTTGACCTGCTGGATGAAGTCGGAATAGTTGAGGGTCTGTGGCTCGTTAGGGCTGGAGAAGTTGTTCATCACCGTCACCAGGACAGCCGCGATGATCAACCACAGGATCAGATTCTTTGCCATATCGTTCAATTAACTACCCTCTGAAGCAAGCTCCGCTACTGACGCGCGCTTCGCATGATATTCACCGGCCTAACTTACTACATTACCTACGACTTGGCAGGCGTCGTCTGTAACCCTTTGTGAAACACTTCCTACACAATATTCGCTAATTCTGACAAGGCGTAATACAAAAATCCTATCGCCCCGATCAAAAATTCACTCAACCCTCACTGCGTCCGCGGAAACCGCGGCCCAGCAGGTACTGCTCGCGAGAACGGTCGCGCGACGAGGTCGGCTTGCGCATCTGCACCTTCTCGAACTGCTGGCGAACGCTCTTGTGGAACTCGTCGAAGCCTTCGCCCTGGAAGATTTTGATCAAAAAATCACCACCGGGCTTGAGCACCCGCGTCGAAAGATCCAGTGCCAACTCGCACAGGAACATCGCTCGCGGCATGTCCACGGCCGGTAATCCACTCATATTGGGGGCCATGTCGGAAATCACAAGGTCTACGTCTTTATTTCCGACGGCCTCGAGGATCTGAGCCAGCACGGCATCCTCGGTAAAGTCGCCCTGAATGAAGGTCACGTCCGGAATGCTGTCCATTTCCAGAATGTCAGAAGCGATCAGTGTCCCCTGCCCACCAATCAGACGACTGGTCACCTGGGACCACCCACCGGGGGCCGCACCAAGGTCGATTACGCTCATGCCCGGACGGATCAGACGATCCTTTTCCTGGATCTCCAGCAGTTTGTAGCTGGCGCGGGAGCGGTACCCGTCTTTTTGTGCCATTTTGACGAATGGGTCGTTGAAATGTTCTTTCAGCCAGTTAAGGCTTGTCTTGGAACGGGCCACGGGATACCTCGGAAATAAAACGGGTCGTGATTAACTGGGCGGTCCCGGACTCGCTCGGGTAAACTGGCCGCCGCTTTTTACAAGATCAGACGCAGGGGTCAGATTATGCCGCTCACTCAAGAGCAGAAGAAACAGTACAAATCCATTGGCCATCATCTGAAACCAGTATTGATTGTGGCAGACAATGGTTTGACTGAAGGTGTGTTAGCCGAACTCGAACGCGCTTTGGCGGATCACGAGCTGATCAAGATCAAGCTCAACATCCTCGATCGCGAATCGCGCCTGGCGTCCATTGCAGAGCTCTGCAAGGTCGGCAAAGCGGATCTGGTTCAGGTCATCGGCAAGATGGCACTGATCTACCGCAAGAACTTCAGCGTCAACAAGCAACTGTCGAACGTCCATCGCTTCAAGTGATGGCAAGGGTCAAGGGTGTGCTTCGCGCACCCTGCCGCTCCACCCGCGAAAATCCCGCCATAGACTGACAGGGCCCTCGGCCTTAATCAGCACCAAAGCCTGAAAAATCACGCACGCTGCGGCAAGTCCCGCCATCGGCGCCTTCAGCATGACTGCAATTTCGTCGATCAGCAGCGGTGCCAGGCCCATTCGACCCAGCACCGGCAACAGACCAGTTTGCAACAGCCACAAGCCGCCGACCTACAACATCCGGGTCAGCTGCCAAAGCATGGCGCCCGTACGAAACGGGCGCCGGCCTTCAGATGTGGCGAACTTCGACGATCTCGTACTCGATAACGCCGCCAGGCGTTTTCACGGCGACCACATCACCCTCTTCCTTGGCAATCAAGGCGCGGGCCAGTGGCGAACCAACAGAGATTTTGCCCAATTTGAAGTCAGCCTCATCCTCACCAACGATGTGATAGGTGACGCGCTCGTCAGTTTCGACGTTGGCGATTTCAACAGTGGTGCCGAAAATCACTTTGCCAGTATGAGGAATGGTCGTGACATCAATGATGACCTGATTCTGAATCCGGCCCTCGATGTCACGGATCCGCGCCTCGACCATACCCTGCTGCTCGCGGGCAGCGTGGTATTCGGCGTTTTCCTTCAAGTCACCCAACTCGCGGGCCGTACCGATGTCCTGGCTGAGCTTCGGACGAACGACCTTGGTCAGGTGAGTGTGCTCTTCTTCCAGGGCGCGAGCGCCCTGAACGGTCATTGGGTACTTCGTTATGCTCATGCCTTCAATCCTGCGTGTAGATCCTGCAAGCGGCGCACGGTCTTCTCGGGACCGAACTTCAGCGCTTCACAGATGGCTTCGCCAGCAGCAATGGTGGTGGTGCAGTAAATCTTGTGCTGCAGGGCATTACGACGAATGGAGTACGAATCAGCGATCGACTGACGACCTTCGGTGGTGTTGATGATCAGGGTGACTTCGTCATTCTTGATCATGTCGACCACGTGTGGACGACCCTCGGTCACCTTGTTCACACGGCGCACTTTCAGGCCTGCAGCCTCGATCAGCTTGGCAGTACCGGCAGTGGCAACCACTTCGAAGCCCAAGTTGATCAGATCACGGGCCACGCCCGCAACCAGTGGCTTGTCGTCGTCACGTACGCTGATGAACGCAGTACCGCCAGTCGGCAACACTTCGCTGGCACCCATCTGGGCCTTGGCGAACGCTTCACCGAAGGTGTCGCCCACGCCCATCACTTCACCGGTGGACTTCATCTCTGGGCCGAGGATCGGGTCAACGCCAGGGAATTTGGCGAACGGGAACACCGCCTCTTTCACGCTGTAGAAGTTCGGGATGATTTCCTTGGTGAAGCCGATTTCCTTCAAGGTCTTACCCGCCATGACGCGAGCCGCGATCATTGCCAGGGAAACACCGATGCACTTGGACACGAACGGTACGGTACGGGAAGCGCGCGGGTTGACTTCGATGACGTAGATGTCGTCGCCTTGCAGCGCCAACTGAACGTTCATCAGGCCGACCACGCCCAGCTCCAGGGCCATTTTCTTGACCTGTTCGCGCATCTCGTCCTGGATGTGCGCAGGCAGCGAGTACGGCGGCAGCGAGCACGCGGAGTCACCGGAGTGAACACCAGCCTGCTCGATGTGCTGCATGATCGCGCCGATTACCACGTCCTTGCCGTCGCAGACCGCATCCACGTCCATTTCGATGGCGCAGTTGAGGAAGTGGTCCAGCAGCACCGGGCTGTCGTTGGACACTTGAACCGCTTCGCGCAGGTAGCGCTTGAGTTCTTCTTCTTCGTAGACGATTTCCATCGCACGGCCGCCCAGTACATAGGACGGACGCACCACCAGCGGGTAACCGATCTTGCTGGCGGCACGAATCGCTTCGTCTTCGCTGCGCACGGTGGCGTTTGGCGGCTGACGCAGGTTCAGGCGCTGGACCATCTGCTGGAAACGCTCACGGTCTTCGGCACGGTCGATGGCGTCAGGGCTGGTGCCGATGATCGGCACGCCGGCGGCTTCCAGGGCACGCGCCAGTTTCAGCGGGGTCTGGCCACCGTACTGGACGATCACGCCTTTTGGCTTCTCGACGCGGACGATTTCCAGCACGTCTTCCAGGGTCACTGGTTCGAAGTACAGGCGATCGGAAGTGTCGTAGTCGGTGGAAACGGTTTCCGGGTTGCAGTTGACCATGATGGTTTCGTAACCGTCATCGCGCAGTGCCAGAGCCGCATGTACACAGCAGTAGTCGAACTCGATACCCTGGCCGATGCGGTTAGGACCACCACCCAGGATCATGATCTTGTCGCGACCCGATGGCGCGGCTTCGCATTCTTCTTCGTACGTCGAGTAGAGGTACGCGGTGTCGGTGGCGAACTCGGCAGCGCAGGTGTCGACGCGCTTGTAGACCGGGAAGATCTCCAGCTTGTGACGGTGAGCGCGCAGGCTCTTCTCGGTCACACCCAGCAACTTGGCCAGGCGCATATCGGAGAAGCCTTTGCGCTTGAGGCGGAACATCAGATCGCGGTCGATGCTGGTCAGACCCAGGGTCTTGACCTTCTCTTCTTCCTTGATCAGGTCTTCCATCTGCACCAGGAACCAAGGATCGATCATGGTCATGCCGAAGATGTCTTCAACGCTCATGCCGGCGCGCATCGCGTCCGCCACGTACCAGATACGCTCGGCACCCGGTACGGTCAGCTCGCGCTTGAGTACGCTCATGCTTTCCGGGTTGGCCAGATCAACCTTCTCGTCCAGACCGCAAACACCGACTTCCAGGCCGCGCAGGGCTTTCTGCAGGGATTCCTGGAAGGTACGGCCGATGGCCATGACTTCACCGACCGACTTCATTTGAGTGGTCAGGCGGGCGTCGGCTTTCGGGAATTTCTCGAAGGCAAAACGCGGCAATTTGGTGACGACGTAGTCGATGGACGGCTCGAAGGACGCCGGGGTCTTGCCACCGGTGATGTCGTTCGACAGTTCGTCGAGGGTGTAACCCACTGCCAGCTTGGCCGCGACCTTGGCGATCGGGAAACCGGTGGCTTTCGAGGCCAGTGCCGACGAACGGGATACCCGTGGGTTCATCTCGATCACGACCATGCGGCCGGTGTTCGGGCAGATACCAAACTGAACGTTGGAACCGCCGGTTTCCACGCCGATCTCGCGCAGTACCGCCAGGGAGGCGTTACGCAGGATCTGGTATTCCTTGTCGGTCAGGGTCTGTGCCGGAGCCACGGTGATCGAGTCACCGGTGTGCACGCCCATCGGGTCGAAGTTTTCGATGGAGCAGACGATGATGCAGTTGTCCTTCTTATCGCGGACAACCTCCATTTCGTATTCTTTCCAGCCGATCAGCGATTCATCGATCAGCAGCTCTTTGGTCGGCGACAGGTCCAGACCACGGGCGCAGATTTCTTCGAACTCTTCACGGTTGTAAGCGATACCGCCACCGGTGCCGCCCATGGTGAAGGACGGACGGATGATGCACGGGAAGCCGAGCTTCTCGAGGACCGCATTGGCCTCTTCCATGCTGTGGGCGATACCGGAACGCGGGCACGCCAGGCCGATGGACTTCATCGCCTTGTCGAAACGCGAACGGTCTTCAGCCTTGTCGATGGTGTCGGCGTTGGCACCGATCATTTCTACGCCGAACTTCTCCAGAACGCCTTCGCGCTCCAGGTCCAGGGCGCAGTTCAGAGCGGTCTGGCCACCCATGGTTGGCAGCAGCGCGTCCGGACGCTCTTTCTCGATGATCTTGGCAACGGTCTGCCACTTGATCGGCTCGATGTAGGTGGCGTCGGCCATGGCCGGGTCGGTCATGATAGTGGCCGGGTTGGAGTTCACCAGGATGACGCGGTAACCCTCTTCGCGCAGGGCTTTGCAGGCCTGGGCGCCGGAGTAGTCGAATTCGCAGGCCTGGCCGATCACGATCGGGCCAGCGCCAAGAATCAGGATGCTTTTAATGTCTGTACGTTTTGGCATGGGTTTGTCACTCAAATCCGCAGGTCAGTCGGCAAGCCGTCTTGTTCAATCTCTGAAGAGTTGAGGGGGCCGCCGGTGCGGGGCCACCCTCAAGCTTTGCTACATCAGGGCGAGCGATCAGCGTCGCTTGGCCATCTCGGTGATGAAGCGATCGAACAATGGCGCTACGTCGTTCGGGCCAGGGCTGGCTTCCGGGTGACCCTGGAAGCTGAAGGCGCTCTTGTCGGTACGCTCGATACCTTGCAGGGTGCCGTCGAACAGCGATTTGTGGATCGCGCGAACGTTGGCTGGCAGGGTCTCTTCGTCTACGGCAAAACCGTGGTTCTGGCTGGTGATCATCACCACGCCGCTGTCCAGGTCCTGGACGGGGTGGTTGGCACCGTGGTGGCCGTGACCCATTTTCAGGGTCTTGGCGCCGGAGGCCAGGGCCAGCAGCTGGTGACCGAGGCAGATACCGAAGACCGGAATCTCGGTTTCCAGCACGTCCTTGATCGCCTGGATCGCGTAGTCGCAAGGCTCCGGATCACCAGGGCCGTTGGACAAGAACACGCCGTCCGGCTTCAGCGCCAGCACATCGGCGGCAGGGGTTTGCGCAGGCACGACAGTCACGCGGCAACCGCGCTCGACCAGCATGCGCAGGATGTTCACCTTGACGCCGTAGTCGTAGGCAACCACGTGGTACGGCAGCTCGGAGGCTTCGATGGTCGCGTGGCTGTCGGTTTTCAGATCCCAGACAGTCGAGCGCCACTCGTAGCTTTCCTTGGTGCTGACGACTTTCGCCAGGTCCATGCCCTTGAGACCAGGGAAACCCTGGGCGGCGGCGATGGCGGCGGCTTCGGAAATGTTGTCGCCGGCCATGATGCAGCCGTTCTGCGCGCCTTTTTCACGCAGGATGCGCGTCAGGCGGCGGGTGTCGATACCGGCGATGGCCACAACATTGTTGGCCTTCAGGTAGTCGGACAGGGACATCGTGTTACGCCAGTTGCTTGCCACCAGTGGCAGGTCACGGATGACCAGGCCGGCAGACCAGACGCGGTTGGACTCGGCGTCTTCCGGCGTGGTGCCGGTGTTGCCGATGTGCGGGTAAGTCAGGGTAACGATCTGTTGGGCGTAGGAAGGATCGGTAAGGATTTCCTGATAGCCGGTCATTGCGGTGTTGAACACCACCTCACCAACGGTTTGACCGTCGGCTCCAATGGCTTCGCCGCGAAAAATGCTGCCATCAGCAAGGGCGAGTATGGCTGGCTTAGTCAAGAAGACCTCCCGTAAATAAAGCCTGAAAGGGCGATCGCAGGTTGTAAAAAAGCGGAGTGACGTATGGACACGTCACCCCGCTTCTTCACCGAATTATTCTGCGCGCTTTTAGTGGACACACTAAAGCTGTAGCTTACAGAAAAAGGCTTTTTTGGTCTACCGCCAATGAGCCTTAAAGGCTGGAGAATGCGACAGGACGTCGCTTGACGGAACAAAACCGGGCTCAAACGCTGTGCGCGAGCCCGATTTCGGGTGCATCTTAACGCAGATCGAGCACGTCTTGCATGTCGTAAAGGCCAGGTTCGCGCCCGTCCAGCCACAATGCAGCACGTACCGCGCCCTTGGCGAACGTCATGCGACTGGACGCTTTATGCGTGATTTCCAGACGCTCCCCCTCACAGGCGAACAGCACAGTGTGATCGCCGACCACATCGCCACCACGAACGGTGGCAAAACCGATCGTTTCACGCTCACGCGCGCCGGTATGACCTTCACGACCATAGACCGCGACCTTTTGCAGATCACGATCCAGGGCGCTGGCGATCACCTCGCCCATACGCAGCGCGGTGCCTGAAGGCGCGTCGATCTTGTGCCGGTGATGCGCTTCGATGATTTCGATATCCGCCTCATCACCCAGCACGCGCGCCGCCATGTCGAGCAACTTCAGCGACAGGTTCACACCTACGCTGAAATTGGCCGCGAACACGATCGGAATATCCTTGCCCGCCTCGGCCAGCAACTGCTTTTGTGCAGCATCCAGCCCGGTGGTGCCGATGACCATGGCTTTACCTGCCTTGCGGCAGAACGCCAGGTTTTTCAGCATGACTTCCGGCAGCGTGAAGTCGATCAACACATCGAACTCCTCCGCCACTGAATCCAGGTTGCCGGACAACGGCACACCGATACGCCCCAAGGACGCCAACTCACCCGCATCCACACCAATCAGCGTGCTGCCCGGTCGGATGATGGCGGCCGTCAGACCGGTCAGCGGTGCACGCTGCTGCACCGCCTCGACCAGGATTTTACCCATGCGCCCGGCGGCACCCATCACAGCAATACGTCGCATGCCTGTCTCCTTACAAATCACCGAAGAAGCGCTTCACGCCTTCGAACCAACCGGTGGTTTTCGGCGAATGGCTGTTGTCGTCCGCCAGGGAGCTACGGAACTCCTCAAGCATTTCACGCTGGCGACGGCTCAGGTTGACCGGAGTCTCGACCGCCACACGACACATCAAATCACCGGCACCACCGCCGCGCACAGGCGCAACGCCCTTGCCGCGAACGCGGAACTGCTTGCCGGTCTGGGTCCCCTCAGGGATCTTCAGTTTGACTCGACCATCAAGGGTCGGAATCTCCAGCTCGCCACCCAGCGCCGCATCGACGAAGCTGATCGGCACTTCGCAGAACAGGTGCTTGCCATCGCGCTGGAAAATCGAGTGCTCGCGCACGTTGATCACCACGTACAGATCGCCAGTTGGCCCACCCTGGGCACCCGCCTCGCCTTCGCCGGACAGACGAATGCGGTCACCGGTATCGACACCGGCCGGCACTTTCACCGACAGGGTCTTGTACTCTTCGACACGACCTTCGCCGTGGCAGGAGTCGCACGGATCGGAAATGATCTTGCCCTGGCCATGGCAGCGCGGGCAGGTCTGCTGCACCGAGAAGAAGCCTTGTTGCATGCGCACCTGGCCGATACCGCCGCAAGTCGGGCAGGTCACCGGAGCAGAACCCTTCTTGGCGCCGGAACCGTCGCAAGGCTTGCAGTTGACCAGCGTCGGAACGCGGATATTCACGGTCGTACCGCGTACTGCCTCTTCGAGGTCCAGCTCCAGGGTGTAGCGCAAGTCACTGCCGCGCTGAGCGCCACCACGGGAACCGCCGCGACCGCCACCGAAGAAGTCACTGAAGACATCGCCAAAGATGTCGGAGAAGTTCTGACCGCCGAAACCGGCACCGCCACCCCCCATGCTCGGGTCGACACCGGCATGACCGTACTGGTCGTATGCCGCGCGCTTGCTGGAATCGGACAGCACTTCGTAGGCCTCGTTGGCCTCCTTGAACATCTCTTCCGACGCCTTGTCATCGGGATTACGGTCCGGGTGATGCTTCATCGCCAGGCGACGGTAGGCCTTCTTCAGGTCTGCTTCGCTTGAGCCACGCTCAACACCCAACACTTCGTAATAGTCACGCTTTGCCATAAGTCTTTGCACTCTTAAGGACGTCCGGCACAACCCTCCTGAGTCTGCCGAACTCGTTGAGCCCCAATACAGGCCCGGACCCAACTCACGTCAATTCAACGATCCTGGTCTTTGATTCTTGCGGTACTTGCGGCGCGAAAAGCAGGAGCATTTCCGACCATACCAACAACACACAAACGCTGTCGCATGCTGTAAAAATTCGCGTATTCCAGATACGCCAACGCGGGAGCAAGCTCCCGCGCGGCGACATCCTACCAGTCACCGCCTGAAGGCAGTCAACCGGCCGACCAACAACTTACTTGTGGTCTTTGACTTCTTCGAACTCGGCGTCGACAACGTCATCAGCCTTTTCCGCCTTGTCGTCGTGCGGTGCCGCGCCTTCAGCAGGCTGAGCCTGTTCGGCGTACATCTTCTGCGCCACTGGAGCGGAGACTTTCGACAGCTCTTCAACCTTGGCGTCGATAGCAGCCTTGTCGTCGCCTTTGACGGCGGCTTCCAGGGCAACTACGGCAGCTTCGATTGCAGTCTTCTCTTCCGCGGTCACTTTATCGCCGGCATCGGTAACCATTTTGCGCGTCGAGTGAACCAGTGCGTCGCCCTGGTTGCGGGCAGTGGCCAGCTCTTCGAACTTGCGGTCTTCCTCGGCGTTAGCCTCGGCATCACGCACCATGCGCTCGATTTCTTCGTCGGACAGACCGGAGTTGGCCTTGATCACGATCGACTGAGTCTTGCCGGTAGCCTTGTCCTTCGCACCTACGTGCAGGATGCCGTTGGCGTCGATGTCGAAGGTCACTTCGATCTGCGGCACACCACGTGGAGCCGGTGGAATGTCGGCCAGGTCGAACTTGCCCAGGGACTTGTTCTGTGCGGCTTGCTTACGCTCGCCTTGCAGCACGTGGATGGTCACGGCGCCCTGGTTGTCGTCGGCAGTCGAGAACACTTGCGATTTCTTGGTAGGAATCGTGGTGTTTTTCTCGATCAGCGCGGTCATCACGCCACCCATGGTTTCGATACCCAAGGTCAGCGGGCTGACGTCGAGCAGCAGAACGTCTTTCACGTCACCGGCCAGTACCGCGCCCTGGATAGCAGCACCCATGGCAACCGCTTCGTCCGGGTTGACGTCTTTACGAGCTTCTTTGCCGAAGAACTCGGTCACCAGCTTCTGAACCAGCGGCATGCGGGTCTGACCGCCCACCAGGATCACGTCGTTGATCGCGCCAACGTCGATACCGGCATCTTTCATTGCGATGCGGCAAGGTTCGATGGTGCGCTGAACCAGGTCTTCCACCAGCGCTTCGAGCTTGGCGCGGGAGATCTTCACGTTCAGGTGCTTTGGACCGGTGGCGTCTGCAGTGATGTACGGCAGGTTCACGTCGGTCGACTGGCTCGAGGAGAGTTCGATCTTGGCTTTTTCAGCAGCTTCTTTCAGGCGCTGCATGGCCAGCGGGTCGCCCTTGAGGTTCATGCCGCTTTCTTTCTTGAATTCGTCGACGAGGTAGTCGATCAGACGAATGTCAAAGTCTTCACCGCCCAGGAACGTGTCACCGTTGGTGGCCAGCACTTCGAACTGGTGCTCGCCATCGACTTCAGCGATCTCGATCACGGAAACGTCGAAAGTACCGCCGCCCAGGTCGTAAACGATCACGGTGTGATCGCCCTTCGCCTTGTCCATACCGTAAGCCAGAGCAGCTGCGGTTGGTTCGTTGATGATACGTTTTACGTCCAGACCGGCGATGCGGCCGGCGTCTTTGGTCGCCTGACGCTGGCTATCGTTGAAGTAGGCCGGAACGGTGATCACCGCTTCAGTCACGGTCTCGCCGAGGTAGTCTTCGGCGGTCTTCTTCATTTTCTTCAGGATTTCAGCCGAGATTTGTGGCGGTGCCATTTTCTGGCCGTTCACTTCAACCCAGGCGTCGCTGTTGTCAGCCTTGACGATCTTGTAAGGGACCATCTGGATGTCTTTCTGCACGACTTCTTCGTCGAAACGACGACCGATCAGACGCTTCACCGCATACAGGGTGTTGTGCGGATTGGTCACAGCCTGACGCTTGGCCGATTGGCCAACCAGAATTTCGCCATCGTTGGCGTAAGCGATGATCGACGGCGTGGTACGCGCGCCTTCAGCGTTTTCAATAACTTTTGCCTTGCCGTTTTCCAGCACGGAGACGCAGGAGTTGGTAGTCCCCAGGTCGATACCGATAATTTTGCCCATGTTCACTCTCCCGAAACTTTGGATTTGGTTGCCGCAGCAGTGGTGGCTAACTGCGGTAGCACTTAAACGCTTGACTTATAAATGGGGGCCTTGCGGCGGATTTCAAGCCTGCTCGTCAATCGAAGGCGAAACCGGCGCAGGCGCCTTGCTGACCACGACCATCGCCGGGCGCAGCAAGCGACCATTGAGCTGATAGCCCTTCTGAAACACCTTCAGAACGCTGTTCGGCTCGACATCGGCGCTTTCCTGCATGGCCATCGCCTGATGTTGAACGGCGTTGAACGGCTCGCCATGCGGATCGATCGCTTCAAGCTGATAACGCTTGAGGGTGTCCTGGAACATTTTCAGGGTCAGCTCGATGCCTTCGCGCATCGGACGGATGCTTTCGTCGTCCGGGCTGGACAGCTCCAGGCCGCGCTCCAGGCTGTCGACGATCGGCAGCAGGTCGCCGGCGAATTTTTCCAGCGCGAACTTGTGAGCCTTCTCCACATCCTGCTCGGCGCGACGGCGGACGTTCTGCAGATCGGCGGCTACACGCAAAGCCTGATCCTGAGCGCCTGCCAGTTGCTCTTCGAGCACTTGTACACGAGCCGCCAGGTCTTCACCCGAAGCCTCGGGCGCCTGGTTGGCGTCTGGGTTTTGCGTATCCACTGTCTGTTCGTCAGCCATAGATTTCTCCTTTCAATATCGTCCGCGAGCTCAACTCGCGCTTCTGCCCAGCTATATGGGGCCGCAAAATCCGGCTTCAAGGGGCACCGACGATTAACCCTACAAAAAACAACTGCTTTGTCATTCCCGGTTGCGATAAGGCTTTCGTCGGACCGAGCGAATCGAGCTAACGAGGGGCATTGTCAGCCAGAAACAAAACACTGTATAAATAACCAGACCTAACACCTGGGAGCGGCCCATATGCTGGTGCACCTGTCCGTACACAACTACGCCATCGTTGAACATCTCGATCTCGAACTCGATCGCGGGATGAGCGTGATCACCGGGGAAACCGGCGCGGGCAAGTCGATCATGCTCGACGCGCTGGGCCTTACCCTGGGTGATCGCGCCGACAGCGGCGTGGTTCGCCCCGGCACCGACAAGGCCGACATCCTGGCCACCTTCGATCTGGCCGACATTCCGGAAGCCAGCGCCTGGCTGGCCGAACGCGACCTCGAAAACGACGGCCCGTGCATCCTGCGCCGGGTGATCACATCCGAAGGACGCTCCCGCGGCTACATCAACGGCACGCCCTGCCCGCTTGGCGATCTCAAGGCGCTGGGCGAGCTGCTGATCGACATTCACAGCCAGCACGAACACCAATCCCTGCTCAAGACCGACACCCATCGCCGCCTGCTCGACGAGTACGCCGGGGCCACGGACCTTGCCCGCCAGGTGCAGCTTGCCGCACAGCGCTGGCGCCAGACTCGCCAGGAGCTGGATCGACTCTCCAACTCCGGCGACGAACAACGCGCTCGTCACCAATTGCTCAGCTACCAACTCGAAGAGCTGGAAAACCTCGGCCTTGGCGACAACGAACTCGAGCAGCTAGAGCAGGAACACAAGAACCTGACCAACGCCGAGACCTTGCTCGGCATCTGCCGGCAAGTCGTCGAGCAATGCAGTGAAAGTGATTCCGGAAATGTACTGAACGCCCTCACCGCCAGCCTCAATCGCCTGTCGAGCGTGAACAGCTCGATCGGTGCACTGGGCGAAGCCAGCAGCTTGTTGACCAGTGCACAGATCCAGGTTGAAGAGGCTGTCGGTGAACTGAACCGCTTCCTCGATAACTTCGACGCCGATCCGTCGCGCCTTCAATACCTTGAGGAACGCCTCGACGCGATCTACACCCTGGCGCGCAAACACCGCATCCAGCCGACCGAAGTCGCCGAGATGCAGCAGAAACTGCTGGATGAAATCGAAACCCTCAACGCCAACGACGAATCCATCGAGCGGCTGAGTGATGAGCTGTCTTCATACGCTCGCCATTATCAGGAAAAGGCCCGGGAACTGAGCGACCTGCGTCATCAAGCCTCGAGCAGCCTGGCCAGCGCAGTGGAACAGGAAATCCAGCGCCTGGGCATGCCTGGCGGGCGCTTCACCATCGAACTGCGTCCAAACAGCAGCGACGAACTGATGCCTAACGGACTTGAACAAGTTGAACTGCTGGTCAGCGCCAACCCGGGACAACCATTAAAAGCCTTGGCAAAAGTCGCATCCGGTGGCGAGCTGTCACGGATCAGCCTGGCGATCCAGGTGATCACCGCACAGACCTCTCGTGTCCCGACCCTGGTGTTCGACGAAGTCGATGTCGGCATTGGCGGCCCGACCGCGGAAATCGTCGGCCAGTTGCTGCGCAGGCTTGGCGAGCGCGGGCAGGTACTGACCGTGACCCACTTGCCGCAGGTGGCGGCGCAAGGTCATCAACATCTGTTTGTACATAAAGTGCGCGGCGAAGATGCCACCCGCACGGCCGTTTCCAAACTGAGCAAAAACGACCGCGTCGAAGAAGTCGCACGAATGCTGGGCGGCATCGATCTCACCAAGGAATCCCTGGCGCATGCCAAAAAAATGGTGGTGGCCGCAAAAGCTTGAATAAATAAAGGCAGAAAGCACGAAGGCGACCCTGGGGTCGCCTTCGTTCGTTTCGCGAACCTTGCGTTCGCGCGACATGCTTACTTTTTCTTGCGCACGTACAGCACCAGATTGTGATCAACCATCTCGAAGCCATACTTGTCGACGATTGCTTTCTGAAGCCGCTCGATTTCTTCGTCGAAGAATTCGATCACTTCGCTGGTTTCGACGTTGACCATATGGTCGTGATGCTTGCCGTCGTCCAGTTCGAAGACCGCATGGCCTCCGTCGAAGTTGTGCCGCACCACAAGGCCAGCTGCCTCGAACTGGGTCAGAACACGGTAAACCGTGGCCAGACCGACGTCCTCACCAGCCTCCATAAGGGCCTTGTAGACATCCTCGGCACTCATGTGGCGCTGCTCGGCGGAGTCGAGCATTTGCAGAATTTTGACCCGTGGCAGGGTCACTTTGAGGCCGGCTTTGCGTAGTTCGCTATTTTCAACCATGGTCAGCTTTCTCGCGATGCTGCTTCGCAGCTTCTCTTAATGCGGGTATGATCGGCGTTTACGTTGTCCCAGCCAAGATAGTGGAAGTCGCCCACCGATGCAAAACACCAAGCTCTTGCTAACCAGTTTCACCTTTGTGGGACTGCTCGCACTCGCCGGTTGTTCATTCCCCGGGGTTTACAAAATCGACATCCAGCAGGGCAATGTCGTCACGCAGGACATGATAGACCAGTTACGCCCGGGAATGACCCGTAAGCAAGTACGGTTTATCATGGGCAACCCTCTGCTGACTGACACGTTCCATGCCGATCGCTGGGATTATCTGTACAGCCTGCAACCCGGTGGCGGTGAACGCCAACAGGAACGCATCAGCGTTATCTTCAACCCAAATGATCAGCTTGTCAGCCTCTCTGGTGATTTCATGCCAGGCGTGAGCCGTGACGAAGCCATCCTTGGCAAGGACAGCGGCACGACAGTGGCTGCCCCGGCAGAAAACGTCGAAAAACCAAAACCGGAAAAACCGGTCAAGCCAGGTTCGTTGCTGGATCAGATCCAGAAGGACGTCGACGGTGTAGAAACCGCTCCAGTCCCGACGCCTGAACCGCTGGACACCTCGCCGCAGTAATTGGCGAATGATGCCGCTTGCCTGGGCATCAAGCTCCAGCAAGGCTGCTCTGAAAATCCGCTGCCAGACCTCTGGCGGCGGATTTTTTTATGTACCGGCAATAGTGATCGATCCGGATCGCTTGCCGGAATCACTATCGATGATTCCCGCTTATTTAATACACATCAGCATAAAGTCTTGGGAACCATCACCGGAAGGGCCCTTCATTCCTGCCAGTTGAGTGATCACACTCAAATTATCCTGCTTGGGTGTAGACCCAAGTCGCGCCCGCCCATAATAAATATCATCTTCGGAACGGCTGTTCGTAAGGGATACAGAGCAGAACCGTGGAGCCTGGATGAAGACATCCGGCTTGAAGTTAACCTTATAGTTCGCAAAATAATCAGGCTGGGAGAAGTACTCTACCGCAGAGATCCACTCGGGCGCCTGAGCCACCACCTTGCCTTGTGCGCTTATCGTGGCGGTTAACACATTGGAGGCTGCGCTGGCCGGCATGACAGTGAAAGCCGCACCCATTGCTGCCAGCACACTTGTATGCTTCAACGACTTGATCAAGTCCATTTCAGATTTATCCCTAAATGAGTTTATTTGCCCCTCACATAACGAGGGCAAGACTTGATTTAGGCTTAATCGGAACCACATTCAATCAAGATTGAAACAAAGAGAAAATTCTCTTCAATACTCAAACCAATCCTACATTTCCCCGATAAAAAGCCTACAAGGCATATTTACACTCAGGGATTTAACCACCTGTGGGCGGAAATTTTAGTGCCTGGCGCGCAATTCAATCATTGATTCCGCGCCTTGGCCTCGGCCGCTTTTGCTGCACGCAGGCGACGGACCTCTTTCGGATCCGCCAGCAGCGGCCGGTAGATTTCGATTCGGTCCCCCGCCTGAATCGTTCGAGTGTCCGGGTCGGTGATTACCTTGCCAAAGATACCCACCGGGCAGGCGGCAAGATCCAGTTCAGGAAACTCTGCCCCTACACCAGACTTGAGCACGGCCGCCCGAACCGTAGTGCCGACCGGCACCGCGAGTGAAAGCAGCACCTGCCTGTCCACAGCGGCGTACACCACTTCGATATCGATCACGGCTTCAACCATGAATCTGCTTGGCGCGCTGACAGAACGCATCCACCAGCGTATTGGCGGCCTGATTGAACAATGGCCCCAACGTGGCACGAACCAGCGGCCCGGCATAATCGAACGACAGATCAAGACTGATCTTGCAGGCCTTCTCGCCCAGCGGCTTGAACACCCACACACCATGCAATTGATTGAACGGGCCTTCTTCAAGATTCATTTCGATCGATTGACCGGGAACCAGAGCGTTTCGCGTCACGAAGTGCTGACTGAGGCCGCCCTTCGCCACACCAACGCTCGCGCGCATATGCTCAGGGGAGCTTTCCAGGACTTCGGCCGACGAACACCACGGCAGAAACTCCGGATAGCGCGCCACGTCGTTGACCAGGTCATACAGCGCTTGTGCCGGGTAAGGCAGCAAGGCCGAACGTGAAATGTGTGTCGTCATGTCAGCGTCACTTCCACAGCTGGGCGGCAAACACTACGAGGATGCCGATGGGCGCCACATAGCGCATCAAGAACAAGGACAGGCCAAACAGCGCAGGGTTGCGGATCGACAACTCGTCGCGCACCGCTTTACGCCCCATGATCCAGCCCGCAAATACCACGAAACACAAACCGCCAAGCGGCAACATGAGTCGCGAGGTGAAGAAATCGATCACGCCAAAGAAGTCGAGACCACCGGCTGCTCCCCATTGGTAAAGGTGGAACATCCCGCCTTCGTTCACGAAGAACTTGGCCTCCTTCCAGATATTGAAGGAGAACACCGTGCCCAGACCGACAAACCAGCAGCTGAAAGCCAACCAGAAGGTGACCCATGCACGGCTCACCTTAGTGCGTTCGACCAGGTAGGCCACCATCGGCTCAAGCAGGGAAATCGCCGAACTCCAGGCAGCGACCGCCACCAGCACGAAAAACACCACACCCATCAACTGCCCGAAAGCCACGTTACCAAAGGCAAACGGCAGGCTGACGAACATCAGCCCCGGCCCTTCGCTCGGATTCAGACCCGCCGCGAAAACAATCGGAAACAATGCCAGGCCGGCCACCAGGGAAACGAAAGTATCGAGCAGCGCCACGCCAACGACCGTCCCTGAAATCGACGAGTTCTTTGGCATGTAGGCGCCGTAGATCATGATCGAGCCGACGCCCACGCTCAGGGAAAAGAACGCATGCCCCATCGCGGGCAACAAGCCGTCCAGGACCTTTTCCGGGTGGAAGTCGAACATGAAATGCACGCCCTCCATGAAATGCCCGGTGGTCATGCTGTAGCCCAACAGCACCAGGACCATCACAAACAGCAGCGGCATCATGATGCGCAGGCTGCGCTCAAGCCCGGCGACCACGCCCCTGGCAATCACCACCGCTGATAACAGCATGAAAATCGTGTGCCAAAGTGTCAGGCGCCATGGATCGGCGATCACATTGCCGAAGTAGGCCCCCACCTGATCCGCCGTTACCCCCTGAAAGTCGCCACGCCCCATGTCGATGATGTAATCCAGCGACCAGCCGCCGACAACGCTATAGAAAGACAGGATCAACAACGCTGTGATCATCCCGGCAAATGCGCCCCAGGACCATTTCGTCGAGTGCCCCGCCTCGACCGCCAGCGTCTTCAAGGCATTGGCCGGGCTCTGCCGGGCACGCCGGCCGATCAGGGTTTCGGCCAGCATGACCGGTACGCCAATCAGCGCGATGCAGGCCAGAAACATCAGCACGAAGGCGCCGCCGCCATAGACGCCGACCATGTACGGGAATTTCCAGATACTACCCAGCCCCACGGCCGAACCGGTCGCGGCGAGTATGAAGACCCAGCGGCTAGCCCAACTGCCGTGGACAGAAACCTTGTCTGTCGACATCGTTATCACGCCCAAGCGTTCAAAAAAGAGGCCGCATTGTCCGGGATTCAATCAACCTGCTCAAGCACGTAGCAACACCGTAGCCGACTCGCGTGCAACTCCCTATAATGCCGCCCCTATGGCTAAACAGAAGAAACACCCAACAGGGACCATCGCGCAAAATAAAAAGGCGCGACACGATTACTTCATCGAACATCGGTTCGAGGCTGGTCTGGTCCTGGCCGGCTGGGAAGTAAAAAGTCTGCGGGCAAGCAAGCTGCAGCTGGTTGACAGTTACGTGCTGCTCAAGGATGGCGAAGCCTGGCTGCTCGGCAGCCACATTACGCCCCTGACGACCGCCAGTACCCACGTCATCGCTGACCCGGTGCGGACCCGTAAATTGCTGCTCAACCGGCGCGAACTGGAAAAGCTGGCCGCCGCCGTGCAGCAAAAGGGTTACGCCTGCGTGTGCCTGTCCTGGTACTGGAGCAAGCACATGGTCAAGTGCGAGATCGCGCTGGGCAAGGGCAAGAAGGAATACGACAAGCGCGATACCGAGCGCGAACGCGACGCCGGTCGCGAGTTGCAGCGTGCGGTGCGCAACAAGGGCAAGGAAGAGTAATTCTTTCGCCTTGAGGCCCCTTCGCGGGCAAGCCCGCTCCCACAGGGTTTCGGTGTAACTGTGGGAGCGGGCTTGGTCCGGGCGGCGATCCGACGAAAGCAATCCCACAAGCCTTACAAAACCGACTGACTACATCCCCTTGCGCCGCTCCGCCCGGGCCATTCGCTGCACTTCCTGACGCACTTCTTCCAGCACCTCCTGCACATACAGAATGTGCCGGCTGGAAACTTCCCGCGCCTGCTCCCCCCGCCCCTCGATAATCGCCTGATACAACTCCCGGTGCTGCGCGATCAACATGTCGCGGGTTTCAGTGCGCTGCTTGTACATACCACCAATGTTGGTCACCACGTTGCGCTTGAGCAGGTCAAACAGCCCGCGAATGGTGTGCAGCAACACGGCATTGTGGCTGGCCTCGGCGATCGCAAGGTGAAACTTTGCGTCCGCAGCCCCCTCTTCGGCACGACTCACCTCTTCGTGACGGGAATAGCAGTCCTGCAATTCGTTGAACGCAGCAGTCAGCCGCTCGCGATCCACATCAGTGGCACGCAGCGCCGCGTAGTAGGCGCAAGACGCTTCCAGCGTATGGCGAAACTCCAGCAGATCGCGCTGCGCCTCAGGATTGCTTTCCAGCAGATGCAACAAGGGATCACTGAAGGTGCTACCCAGTGATTCCACCACATAGTTTCCGCCGCCCTGGCGACTGACCAGCAGGCCCTTGGCGGTCAGCTTCTGAATGGCTTCGCGCAACGAAGGGCGTGACACGCCAAATTGTTCGGCCAACGCGCGCTCGGCCGGCAAGCGCTCACCCGCCTTCAGCGTGCCCTCGAGGATCATGCCCTCAAGCTGCTCGACAATATCGTCAGACAAACGGCGCTGACGAATCTGATCAAACCCCATAACTCGATTTCTCCACGATCCGACGGCTCGCCGGGGCTCTATTCTGGCCTATCGGCGCCGCGCCAGCACCTGCCATAGCGCATTTGGTCATACCAGACAGACGACCTGCGCACTTTCCATTCGACAAAAGTTTTAGGGCGGCAAATTGACACACCGCCTACAAGGCTTTTACCCTAGCCAACAGCGATTGTAAATTGGTCTTACCAATTATCCAAGAACGCTGATCAGTGCCTGACCAACAACAATTAGGGGCCACCCCATATGCAAACCTGGCAACAGCTCTATACCCCGCTCGGCAGCCTCGGCCTGTCCGCACTCGCAGCCGTTATCCCCATCGTGTTTTTCTTCCTGGCTTTGGCCGTGTTCCGCCTCAAAGGGCATGTGGCCGGCAGCATCACCCTCGCTTTGTCGATTCTGGTGGCGATCTTCGCGTTCCAGATGCCGGTCGATATGGCGTTCGCCGCCGCCGGGTATGGCTTCGCTTATGGCCTGTGGCCGATTGCCTGGATCATTGTGGCAGCGGTGTTCCTCTACAAACTGACGGTCAAGAGTGGCCAGTTTGAAGTCATCCGCAGTTCGGTCCTGTCGATCACCGATGACCAGCGCCTGCAGGTCCTGCTGATCGGCTTTTGCTTCGGTGCCTTCCTCGAAGGGGCGGCCGGTTTCGGCGCTCCGGTGGCGATTACCGCCGCGCTGCTGGTAGGACTGGGCTTCAACCCGTTGTACGCAGCCGGCTTGTGCCTGATCGCCAATACCGCGCCGGTAGCCTTCGGTGCCTTGGGTATTCCGATCATCGTTGCCGGGCAAGTGACCGGTATCGACGCTTTCAAGATCGGCGCCATGACCGGTCGCCAACTACCGCTGCTGTCGATGTTCGTGCCGTTCTGGCTGGTGTTCATGATGGATGGCCTGCGCGGCGTGCGGGAAACCTGGCCCGCCGCCCTGGTGGCCGGCTTGAGCTTTGCCGTGACCCAGTACTTCACCTCGAACTTCATCGGCCCGGAACTGCCGGACATCACCTCGGCCCTGGCCAGCCTGATTTCCCTGACCCTGTTCCTGAAAGTCTGGCAGCCAAAACGCGCCGCCGGCCAACACATCGTCGGCGCTGTCTCGGCCTCCGTGGTGAGCGCCAGCGTCGGTGGTTTCGGCCAGAAGCGCACCACCGTGGCTTCGCCCTACAGCCTTGGGGAAATCTTCAAGGCCTGGTCGCCGTTCCTGATCCTGACCGTACTGGTGACCATCTGGACCCTGAAGCCGTTCAAGGCGATGTTCGCCGCCGGTGGTTCGATGTACAGCTTCGTATTCAACTTCGCCATCCCGCACCTGGATCAAATGGTGATCAAGGTCGCACCCATCGTGGCCGCGCCAACCGCCCTTCCAGCCGTGTTCAAACTGGACCCGATTTCCGCCACCGGCACGGCGATTTTCTTCTCGGCCCTGATCTCGATGCTGGTGCTGAAGGTCAATTTCAAAACTGGTCTTACCACTTTAAGAGAGACCTTCTACGAACTGCGTTGGCCAATCCTGTCCATCGGCATGGTGCTGGCGTTTGCCTTCGTCACCAACTACTCGGGCATGTCCTCGACCATGGCCCTGGTACTAGCGGCGACGGGTGCGGCCTTCCCGTTCTTCTCGCCATTCCTTGGCTGGCTGGGCGTGTTCCTCACCGGTTCCGATACCTCGTCCAACGCCCTGTTCAGCTCGCTGCAAGCGACCACCGCACACCAGATCGGTGTCAACGACACCTTGCTGGTGGCGGCGAACACCAGCGGTGGCGTGACCGGCAAGATGATCTCGCCACAATCGATCGCCGTGGCCTGTGCCGCGACCGGCCTGGTGGGCAAGGAATCGGATCTGTTCCGCTTCACCCTCAAGCACAGCCTATTCTTTGCAACGATTGTCGGCTTGATCACTCTGGCTCAGGCTTACTGGTTCACCGGCATGCTGGTGCACTAAAAGCTACACGCAGTACAGTAAAAACCGATGCCGGGCCATGCCCCCGGCGTCCGCTATTCACACCCCGGTCTGTAAGGCTGCTGAAAGCTTCCCTCTCTATATTCAGCGGCCTCAACAGACGAATAACCGGGACCACCCGGAGACACGCCTGATGAGCGAGCTTTTTTACAACGCTGTGCCGAATGCGACCCGTGTCGCCCCGCCACTGCCCGAGCCTCGGCAATACCCCAGCGAGAAACCGTCACGGGTCTACCTGTTCGGAACCTGCGTGGTGGATTTGTTCTACCCCGAAGCCGGAATGGATGCGATCCACCTGCTCGAGCGCGAAGGCATTCGAGTCGAGTACCCGCAAGGGCAAAGTTGCTGCGGACAACCGGCCTACACCTCGGGTTACACCGAACAGGCACGGACCGTGGCGCGCTCGCAACTGGCGTTGTTTGCCGGGGATTATCCGGTGGTGGTGCCGTCGGGCTCTTGCGCCGGGATGTTGCGCGAACACTATGCCGACTTGTTCAAGGACGAGCCGGAAACGTTGAAGCAGGTTCAGGCGCTGGCTGCCAGAACCTATGAACTGGCCGAGTTCCTGTTGTTTGTCTGCAAGGTGCAGCTCAAGGACAGCGGCGAGCCGGTAAAAGTGGCGCTGCACACCTCGTGCTCGGCACGCCGTGAAATGAACACCCATCTGCACGGCCGCGAGTTGTTGGCGCAACTGAGCAATGTGGAACGGGTCAATCACGATCACGAAAGTGAATGCTGTGGCTTTGGCGGGACATTCAGCGTCCGTATGCCAGACATTTCCGGCGCGATGGTGGCTGACAAGACCCGGGCGTTGAAGGAATCCGGCGCGCACAAGATATTGAGTGCCGACTGCGGCTGCTTGATGAACATCAACGGCTCGCTGGAAAAACAGCAGGAAGCGTTGCGCGGACAGCATCTGGCCAGCTTCCTCTGGCAGCGTACCGGAGGTGCCCAATGAGCACTTCCACGATTATTCCTACGGTTGCCGTAGAAGAAGATTTCCGCACCCGCGCCCACAAGGCGTTGGGTGACGCGCAATTGCGAGGCAACTTTCGCAAGGCGATGGATTCACTGATGAGCAAACGGGCAGCGGCGTTCAGCGATGCCCATGAAAGAGAACACTTGCGCTCACTGGGCAATGCAATCCGTGCCCGTGCGCTCTCCAGGTTGCCCGACCTGCTCGAGCAACTGGAACAGAACCTGACCCGCAACGGTGTGACAGTGCACTGGGCGGAAACGGTGGACGAGGCCAATGGCATCGTCCTCTCGATCATCCGCACTCACGAGGGGCGGCAAGTGATCAAGGGCAAATCGATGGTCAGCGAAGAGATGGAGATGAACCATTTCCTCGCTGATCGGGGCATTGAATGCCTGGAATCGGACATGGGCGAGTACATCGTCCAGCTCGACCACGAGAAGCCTTCACACATAATCATGCCGGCGATCCACAAGAATGCCGGTCAGGTCGCGTCCTTGTTCCACGACAAACTTGGCGTGGAATACACCAAGGACGTTGACCAACTCATTCAGATCGGTCGCAAGGTCTTGCGGCAGAAATTCTTCGAAGCGGACATTGGCGTCTCCGGTGTCAACTTCGCCGTGGCCGAAACCGGCACCCTGCTGCTGGTGGAAAACGAAGGCAACGGCCGCATGACCACCACCGTGCCGCCCGTGCACATCGCCGTCACCGGTATCGAAAAAGTCGTGGAAAACCTGCGCGATGTGGTACCGCTGTTGTCGCTGCTGACTCGTTCGGCCCTGGGCATCCCGATCACCACTTACGTCAACATGATCTCCGGCCCGCGCAAGAAACATGAGCTAGACGGCCCGCAGGAAGTGCACCTGGTACTGCTCGACAACGGCCGCAGCCAGGCGTTTGCCGACAGCGAATTGCGCCAGACCCTGAACTGCATTCGCTGTGGCGCCTGTATGAATCATTGCCCGGTCTATACCCGAATCGGCGGCCATGCCTATGGGGAGGTTTACCCCGGCCCTATCGGAAAAATCATCACCCCGCACATGGTTGGCCTGGCGAAAGTCCCGGATCACCCGAGCGCCTCGTCGCTGTGTGGTGCCTGTGGTGAAGTTTGCCCGGTGAAAATCCCGATCCCTGCTCTGTTGCGGCGCCTGCGGGAAGAAAACGTCAAGGCTCCCGACAGCCCCCACCAAGTGATGCGTGGCCAAGGCAGCAAGTATTCGCGCAAGGAGCGGTTCATCTGGAACGCCTGGGCGAAGCTCAACAGTTCGCCGACGCTGTACCGTCTGTTCGGTTTCTTCGCCACCCGTTTGCGCGCCCTCACGCCGAGCAATGTCGGCCCGTGGACGCAAAACCACAGCGCCCCCAAACCCGCCGCCCGCTCACTGCATGACATGGCCCGCGAGCATTTGGCAAAACAGGGAGACCGCTGATGAGCGCCAAGCAAAATATCCTCGCCAAACTGCGTAAAAGCCTGACAGGTACCACGCCAGTGGCCGACAACTTTGATGTCGATTTGGTGACTCAGCCTTACACGTACGCACCTGAACAACGCATTGCGCAACTGTGCAAATTGATGGAAGCGGTGCACACGGAAATCCATCTGACGTCCGGCGAAGAGTGGCCGGCGCTGCTGGCGCAATTGCTGCGGGACCGCCAATTGCCGAGTCTGCTGATTGCACCGACAACGCCCCACGGTCAACGGATCACGCAGCACTGGGCGAACAGTCCCGATTTGCCGATGCTAAAAGCCTACGACCGCCCGGTTGAAGAATGGAAAGCCGAGCTGTTCAACGACACCCCGGCGAGTCTGACCACCACCCTCGGTGCCATCGCGGCGACCGGCAGCCTGATTCTCTGGCCGACCCGGGAAGAACCGCGTCTGATGAGCCTGGCGCCACCGGTGCATTTCGCCCTGCTCAAGGCCAGCGAAATCCGCGACAACTTCTATCAGGTGCAACAGGAATTCGAATGGGCCCAGGGCATGCCGACCAACGCGTTGCTGGTGTCCGGCCCGTCGAAGACTGCCGACATCGAGCAAGTGCTGGCGTACGGCGCCCACGGACCGAAAGACCTGGTGGTACTGATCCTGGAGGACCAATGAGTCTACCGGCGGCTTTCCTGCGTGATGCACAACAACTGATTCCCCAAGAGCGACGTTTCGACGACCCGCTGTCGACCCTGGCCTTCGGCACCGACGCCAGCTTCTATCGTTTGATTCCGCAATTGGTGATCCGCGTCGAGTCCGAAGACGAAGTGGTGGCACTGTTGCAACTGGCGCAACGCGATCAAGTCCCGGTGACTTTCCGCGCCGCCGGCACCAGCCTCTCTGGTCAGGCCATCAGCGATTCGGTTTTGATCGTGCTTGGGGATAACTGGAACGCGCGCGAGATTCGCGGGCAAGGCACACAGATTCGCTTGCAACCGGGCGTGATCGGCGCCCAGGCAAACGCCTGGCTGGCGCCTTTCGGACGCAAGATCGGCCCGGACCCGGCCTCGATCAACGCCTGCAAGATCGGCGGTATCGTCGCCAACAATGCCAGCGGCATGTGCTGCGGCACGGCGCAAAATACCTATCACACCCTGGCTGGCATTCGCCTGGTGCTGGCCGACGGCAGCCGTCTCGACACCGAGGATGCAGCAAGCGTCACGGCGTTTCGCCAAAGCCACGCCGCCCTGCTGGAGCGCTTGGCGACCCTGGGTCGCGAGACTCGCGCCAACTCCGAGCTGGCTGCGAGAATCCGCCACAAATACCGTCTGAAAAATACCACCGGCCTGTCGCTCAATGCCCTGGTGGATTTCGACGAGCCTGTGGATATCTTGAGCCACTTGCTGGTGGGCTCCGAGGGCACGCTCGGGTTCATCAGTGCCGTGACCTACGACACGGTGATCGACCACCCGAACAAGGCCTCGGCCCTGATTGTGTTCCCCGATGTCGAGACCTGCTGCAACGCGGTCACCGTGCTGAAGAGCCAACCGGTGTCGGCCGTGGAACTGCTGGACCGGCGCAGCCTGCGTTCAGTGCAGGACAAACCCGGCATGCCGCCTTTCGTACAGCATCTGTCGAACAATGCCTGCGCCTTGCTGATCGAGTCACGCGCCGCATCGTCCACCTTGCTGCACGAACAACTGGTGCAGATCATGGCGTCGCTGAAAACGTTCCCCGTGGAAAAACAAGTCGATTTCACTGAGGATCCACAGGAAAACGCCCGTCTCTGGGCCATCCGCAAAGACACCTTCCCTGCCGTCGGCGCGGTACGCAAGACCGGCACCACGGTGATCATCGAAGACGTCACCTTCCCGGTCGAACAACTGGCCATCGGCGTTAACCGCCTGATCGAACTGTTCGACAAACATCACTACGACGAAGCGATCCTTTTCGGACACGCCCTGGAAGGCAATCTGCACTTTGTCTTCACCCAGGGCTTCAACAACCCGGAAGAAGTCGCACGCTATCAGGCGTTCATGGACGACGTGGCGCAACTGGTGGCGGTGGAATTTGGTGGCTCGCTGAAAGCCGAACACGGCACCGGGCGCAACATGGCGCCGTTCGTCGAACTGGAATGGGGCAGCGATGCCTACCAGTTGATGTGGCAACTCAAGCGTCTGCTCGACCCCAACGGCATACTCAACCCGGACGTGGTGCTCAGCGAAGATCCACAGATCCACCTCAAGCACCTCAAGCCATTGCCGGCCGCCGACGAGATTGTAGACAAGTGCATCGAATGCGGCTTCTGCGAACCGGTCTGCCCGTCAAAAGGTCTGACCCTGAGCCCACGCCAACGCATCGTGATCTGGCGCGACATTCAGGCGCGAAAACGCGCCGGCATCGACACCACCGAACTCGAAGCCGCGTACGAATACCAGGGCATCGATACCTGTGCCGCCACCGGCCTGTGCGCGCAACGTTGCCCGGTCGGCATCAATACCGGCGAACTGGTGAAAAAGCTGCGCAGCCGGAAGGCGACGCATACGAAAACCGCCAACTGGCTTGAAGGAAATTTCGCCACGGCACTGCAAGGTGCGCGCTTCACCCTGCACGTGGCCAATGGTGCGCGGATGTTGCTGGGGACGCCAAGACTGACAAAACTTTCCGCTGCCGTCAGCAAGCTGTCCAAGGGGCAGGTCCCGTTGTGGACCAACGCCATGCCCCAGCCTGAACGGCCAATTCGCTTCAGCCCGGCGATCACCGATGAACGCCCGCGTGTGGTGTATCTCGCCGCCTGCGTATCAAGGGCCATGGGGCCGGCGGCGGGCGACACGGAACAAATGTCGCTGCACGACAAGACCCGAAGCCTGCTGGAAAAGGCCGGTTATCAGGTAGTTTTCCCGGCCAACCTCGACAACCTGTGCTGCGGTCAGCCGTTCGCGTCCAAAGGCTACGCCAAACAAGCCGAACACAAACGCCAGGAGCTGATTGGCGCGTTGCTGCACGCCAGCCGCGGCGGGCTCGACCCGATCTACTGCGACACCAGCCCCTGCACCTTGCGCCTGGTTCAGGATATGAGCGAAAACCGTCTGGACCTGTATGACCCGGTGCGCTTCATTCGCACGCACTTGATGGATCGCCTCGACTTCACACCGCAGGAAGCGCCGATTGCGGTGCACGTCACTTGCAGCACTCAGCACCTTGGCGAAAGTCAGGCGCTGATCGATCTGGCGCGCAAATGCAGCAAAAACGTGGTCATTCCCGAAGGCATTCACTGCTGCGGCTTCGCCGGCGACAAGGGTTTCACCACGCCGGAGTTGAACGCCCATTCGCTGCGCACGCTCAAGGACGCGGTGCAACAGTGCAGCGAGGGGATATCTACCAGCCGCACCTGTGAGATCGGTCTGACGCAACATGGCGGCATTGACTACCACGGACTAGTCTATCTCGTGGACCGCGTTACCCAGGCTAGGGTGCCCTGATAGCAGGATCTACAGGAAGGTGCATAGAGGTGCATTCCTTAACGCTATTTGCCGGAATCGACAGCTCTACAGTAGACAAACAGAACCCTGACGTGCCGCCGCAGTTCACTGATCAAGTCCCGCTAATGCGGGACCTTCCCTACACTCGGTAGTCCGATTTGATGGCCAGCAAAGCCTGGCCCTTCAGTCCAAGGAGATACACATGAATCGTTCTGTGCTGTTAGGTTTTTTCGTTGTTGCTTCCATGATGGCTTCCACTTCGTTTGCGGCCGAAAAAGACCAATGCGCGGTCAACCTGCAAACCATCGAAAACGGCAAGGCACAGATTCCCGGGGAAATGCTTGACCAGGTGGATGCCTCCATCAAGAAAGCCAAAGCCGACCAGGCAAAAGGCACCAAGGCAGGTATTGATGATTGCATCGCCGAGACCAACCAAACCATCATGGACGTCACGAACGCGCACAAAGGCGCGAAGTAACTCAGTTCAAGGCCAACCTTCGGGTTGGCCTTGTCGGCGTACATCAACAACGGAGTACTGCCAGCCGGGAGTTCAAAGCCCGGCTGCGTCCGACACGAAGCAAACCAAAACCCGCCAGTTGCGGGTTTTGTTGCATTTGGGGCCTGGAAATGTGTAACCGTCCGCATCGCTGGAAAAAGCTCGACACGTTTTCTGAAAAAACCGAATTCTTGCGTTGAATCGTAGTCTTTGAAGTAAGCCCCATCCGATCGTGGCTGATTTTTCCGGCTCGGCCTGGCCGTCCACTCATACGGCAGCACCGAGACCATCAGTTCAAGGAGATATCCATGAAACGCAGCACACTCGCTGGTCTGTTCATTTCTGCTGCAATGCTCGCCTCTCCTGTATTTGCTGCGGACAACAACCTTTGTACGAGCAAGTTGCAAGAGCTCAAAGGCAAAGTGAATGCGCTGCCGGCGACCTCCGGAAACACCTCAATGGAGATCAAAAGACTGATGTCCAGCGCCGAGGCCTCACAAGCCTCCGGAGACGACAAAAAATGCGTCACCGAGGCCACCCAGGCATTGGCACTCGCTGACAAACAGAGCAACGAGCCAAACCCATGATCTGTGGTGGTCAACCTTCGGGTTGGCCTTCCGGGGCGTGATGACGTACACTGTACATGCCTGCTGCTCACTTGATTCACAGAGCATCAGGCTCGGGGCCGTTTAGGATTCGACGCCGGTTGCGAAACTTTAGGTGCATGCCGAGTTGGTAACAGAACTCGTAAATCCACTGTTGCAACTACTTATAGTTGCCAATGACGAAAACTACGGCCAGGAATTCGCTCTCGCTGCGTAAGCAGCCTTAGCCCTGAGCTTCTGGTACCTTCGGGTCCAGCAATCACCAGGGGATGTCTGTAAACCCAAAGTGATTGTCATATAGAACAGAATCGCCGTGCAGTACGTTGTGGACGAAGCGGCTAAAACTTACACAACTCGCCCAAAGCACCCTGCCCGTCGGGTCGCTGAGGGTTAACTTAATAGACACGGCTACGCATGTAGTACCGACAGCGGAGTACTGGCGGACGGGGGTTCAAATCCCCCCGGCTCCACCACTTCATCATCTAAAGACGTCCACGGACGTCTTTTTTTGTGCCTGAAATTCAGCAAAATCAAGGGTTTAAGCGCTATTGGGCTCCGTAGAGGTTTTCTGAGTTCCAGCCGTTTGGGTATTCCAAATGGTATTCCAAGCCATCCGGTGCTATTTTTTGGAATACCAAAACGGTGTCAGAGGAAGCTCTCATGCCTGCTCCAGCCCTTCGCCTCTCCGACCGCCAGCTCAAGGCAGTCAAGGCAAAAGACAAGGATTACGTCCTTAGCGATGGTGACGGCCTTCAGCTCCGAGTCAGGAGCAATGGCTCGATGCTGTGGAACTTCAACTACCGCGAGCCGGTAACCAAAAACCGTATCAATATGGGGCTGGGCACGTACCCAGAGCTCTCATTAGCGAACGCCAGGAAAAAAGTGGTTGAAGCGCGCGAGCTGCTGGCACAAGGCATTGACCCCAAGGTGCAACGCAATGCACAGGACGAAGCCAAACGAGCGGAGACGGAACACACGTTCGAGAACGTGGCCACCGCTTGGTTCGAGCTGAAGAAGGACTCCGTCACGCCGGCGTACGCAGAGGACATTTGGCGATCGCTCACGCTGCACGTATTCCCAGACATGAAAACAACGCCGCTCTCGAAAATTACCGCACCGTTGATCATCGAACTGCTTCGCCCAATCGAAGCCAAAGGCAGTCTCGAGACAGTGAAGCGGTTGAGCCAACGGCTCAACGAGATCATGACTTACGGGGTGAACTCCGGGCTGATTTTCGCTAACCCTCTCAGCGGCATTCGAGCGGTATTCAAGAAGCCCAAGAAAGAGAACATGGCCGCGCTACGACCCGATGAGCTTTCCGAGCTCATGGTGGAAATCGCGAACGCCAGCATCAAGCGGATCACCCGCTGCCTGATCGAATGGCAACTGCACACCATGACCCGTCCTGCTGAAGCGGCTACCACCCGATGGGCAGACATCGACTTCGACAAACGCATCTGGACCATCCCGCCGGAGCGCATGAAAAAGCGTCGTCCGCACACCATCCCGCTGACCGAACAGGCACTCGCGTTACTGGAGACGCTCAAGCCCCACAGCGGCCACAGGGAGTACGTGTTCCCGGCAGATAGAAACCCGCGCACCCACGCCAATAGCCAGACCGCCAACATGGCGTTGAAACGCATGGGGTTCCAGGACCGCTTGGTCAGCCACGGCATGCGCTCCATGGCCAGCACCATCCTGAACGAGCATGGCTGGGATCCGGAGCTGATCGAAGTCGCGCTGGCGCATGTCGACAAGGACGAAGTCCGAAGCGCTTACAACCGAGCGGACTACATCGAACGCCGGCGTCCGATGATGGCTTGGTGGAGTGAGCACATTCAGAAAGCGGCCACTGGCAACCTGTCGGCATCTGCGATCAATCAAACCAGGGACCACAATGTCGTGCCGATACGGTGAGCGCTCACCGGACGCCGCCGGTAACCGAGAATGACTCCCTAGATGGAGTGATGGTTGATTTGGCGACAGCGGCGACACCGGTGACAACCCGCGTAATACCTGGCCTGCAGCATGGCGACAGCGGTGGCGACTGTCGCCGTTGCAAGCCTCGCTCGTGGGGCTTTTTCGGCCAAGCCCACGCGAGCGGCAAGGCTCCGCATTCCCACTCGCATGGGCTCACATTAAAAACCGACGAACGACCACCTGGCCATGGAAAACCACCGGCCTCCAAGGTCTTCCAGCGCTACCGATTGGCGCAAGAGTCGCCCCCAAAATGCTGTTGACCGCGAGCAAAACGAGCACTAAACCAGAACCGTACAAGCGCTGTCCTCGACAGCACCCAGGTAGCCAGAACCTTTAAGGCTACGCCGCATCGTGGTGGTTCTCCCCGAAGTGCGATTAGCGTCCGGCGGCTCGCACGGTCACAGCGATGTGATGGATGCCACTTCTTCCAGAATGCCCACTGCGGCAACTCATGCCCCCTCCTGGCTGCTCTGCAGCAACTTATTCGCTTGGCCATTTCTTGCGCCAACCTATTGCCCGTCTCTTTGCCCCCTAAAGAGACGGGCGCTCATCCCACTGCTGCAACCCACGCCTGATCGGGCTCTGTGGCACTTCACCGCGTGACAATCGGCATGACAAAACCGATTCGACACCTCTCGCATTAACGCTGGCAACGGTGCCGCAGCCCAGGACAGGCTGCACCTGACTGACAGTCAGGCATGCCCCGCTCGCAACGTTGATGCCTTTTCCCGCCCATGGTCTCGCGGTACCGGACTCGTCAGCCGGTGCAGCCTTCACCCGCCCGCATCCTCAGATGCGTTCAGGAGGCCAGATCGATGGGGAATGCCCGTGCTCTTGGTCGTAAGGAGCCGTCCGTTCCGCGTCAGTGAACACCCTCACAGGCCGCAGGGGCCTCTATCCCTGATAACACTCAACATCCGTGGCGGGAACGTGAGGACAACACTGGGAGAACAGGAGACAGGTGATGCTGCAATCAACATGGCGACTACCGCCGCAACCGTTGCTGGAGGCCAGCCAGGCGCCATTGGATTATCCGGTGGCCGCAATCGGTGATCTGCTGGGACCAGCCGTCGAACGCATGGCCGAGGTGATGGGCGTGCCAACCGAATTGAAGTGGTCTCTGCTTACATCGGAGGCCGAAAGTTACCAACCCCTTCGACATGAAGTTATTCCTCAGCGGAGTGTTCAGCGGCTCATATGCCACTCGGCGGCGCCATATCAGACAAGCCAGGACCATGCAAATGGCGATTCAAAAACGCTGGAAACGAGACACCCCTTGGAACTGGAATATCAAACACGTGAAATGGTTTATAGATCGGCATCTGGAAAATCACACCCCATCCACTCGGTACTACTATCTGCTCACTGTAAAACTGATCTACAAGCGTCTGGGAAAAGGCACTCGGCGGGGATCGGGCAGTGTTTTTCAATGACAAGGGACAGCCACAGGACATCTTCCAGCACAACTCAAACGGCTCACCAAAAACCCGAATGATTGCGCCTCAAGAGCCCGTCTGAGCGATACCGAAGCGCGTTATCCACCCACGACCATCGGCAACACCTTCGGCAATCCGCTGCGAGGAAGATCCTCCAACCCATCGATACCGGACGCCAAGTAACGGCTACGCCACTTGAACACTACCGGTGCCGAGATGTTCAGCCGGAAGCTGATTTCCTTGGGGGAGAGTCCGCTTTCCAGTAACAGCAGAATCGAAGCCCGGGTGACACTTCTATACGGCAGAAGTCCGGAACGGGCGATTTTCTTCAGTCGCTCGCGGTCTTCGTCCAATAGTAAAAAGTTGATTGCCTTTCTGGCCATGAAGCCTCCTTGGTTAAATCATTCAAGTCTGTTTATTTGCTGGCTGAAGCCATCAGCACGCCAAAGCAAAAGAAGGTGATACCCGACAGTTTACCGACAATCCTGGCGCCCTTGTTCGTGGAGAGCCAGCCTCTTGCGCCGTTGGCCATGAGGGCATATCCGGTATGAACCAGTACGACGAGCAAGCTATAGGACGACACCAGCAAGAAGAACTGGCTGTAGTAGTTACCCTCCGGTTTGATGAACTGAGGGAATACTGCGAGAAAGAAGAAACCGGCCTTGGGGTTCAGCAACTGGATCGACAACGCCTCGACGAATCGACGCCACGGACGCGACGAAGTGACTTTGAGTTCGGGGATAAAACTCTTTGTACGCCACATCTTGATCCCCAGGTACAACAAGTACAGTGCGCCGATGTATTTGAGAATGGTGAACGCAGTGGCCGAGGCGGCCAGGATCAACCCTACGCTACTGGCGGAAATACCCGCCACGACAAAAGCGCCCAACGCGATACCGAAGATGCCGGGCAGCGAACCGGTCCAGCCGTGACGCAGCGAGTTGGAAATCGTCAGCACCACCCCAGGACCGGGGCTGAGCACGGTCAGGGTTGCCAGAATTAGAAACAGTCCGTAACTAGCCATGAATCACTCCACTAGGCAGGGAACTCAGAAGACTCTGTGTAGCCCAAACGATGTACTTGCTTAACAAACCCGTGAACAACAACCCGGCGCCGGTGACATAGAGGCAGGGCTGAATGTGCTTGTAGTAATTCCACACGCGCTCACTGCTCAGGGCCTGAATGCACGTCGCGCCATCCAGTGGCATCACGGGCAGCATGTTGACCACACAGAGGAATAGATTGAGAGACGCGCAGGTCTCCAGAAACGCGACCAACCAGGCGTGTTCCTGCACCTGGTTGCGCACACCGATGCAGAGTGCGGCCAGCAGCAGGTTTGCCACCGGCCCGGCCAGTGCGGTGCACAATAGCCCGGCCTTGCGAGAGGACAAATGCTCGCTGATCGGCACCGCTTTGCCCCAACCCACCAACATCCCGGGCAGGGTCATCAGCGACGTCAGGATGAATAGCGAAAACGGCACCACCGCCGTGCCCAGCAACGAGCAATGCTTGAGTGGATTGAGGGAAACACGCCCGCCCGCCACCGCCGCCCTGTCACCAAACAGCGCGGCCGTCAGCGCATGGGCAGCCTCGTGCACCGTCACGGCCAGGACCAGCGCCGGGATCAATATCGACAGTCCAGCGAGCAGATTAGCCATGACCTCCCCTCCCTACTCCGCACGCTGCTCAAGGGCGGCAAACGGCTGAGTCACGTTTGCGTGATCCTCAATCAGTGGCTTGATAGCCTTCATGATCGGCTGGACCGCGCAGCCGAAGTTCACCACGTACTCGGCGCGCAAGGCGCGGATGTTGCGCTTGAACCGTTCGTCCTGGGTAAGTGTCGGCAGATAGTCAGTTAACCGGTCGATGTCCTGCTCGGTCAGCCGCAGACCGATGTCGTTCAACACCGTTAATTCCCAGGGATCGTAGGGCAGATCGCTGGCTTCGGTGCCTTCGCGTACCGGCTCGATGCCCACAGTGATCACCGGTTTCTCGAACAGAAACGCGTAGTCGAAAATCACCCCGGAGATATCGGAAATCATCACGTCGCTTTTGGCCATGGCCTCGAACGGAATCGGCGAAAAGTCCCACTCCAGGCGCAGGTTGCCGGGGAACAACGCTTGCAACTCCTGGATCAATGCCGGCTCCGACACCAGGCTTTGCGGATGAGGACGGATGATCAGGTTGATGTCTTGCTGCGTCAGCCCATGGAGAAACTTGCTGCCGTGCAGGCTCAACAGACCATTGCGTCCCCAGGTTGGCGCCAGCAGGACCGTTTTGACAGGGCTGACGCGCTCCGGGGTCAGGTTGCGTAACTGGTTGACCAGATCATCGTAATAAAGGCACCCGCCCATGATCAGTTGCTTGGGCTTGGAGCCACGCAAGTTCTCCAGGAAACGCAAGGTGCGCTCCTGGTGAGGACCGTTGATGACGACAGAGTCGAAGTAATCGAAGGAGTAAGGCCGGTTGAAGGCCTTGTCGGTCGGTGCGTGAACCAGGTGCATGTAGTGCTTCACCTGTTTTGAGCGTTTGAACTGCATCACGTCCAGCCCCGGCGTGGTCGAGATGCACACGTCAGCCTTGATCCGTCCGAGCAGCGCCCAGGCTTTATGGCCATCGCCGATAAAGCACGTGGTCAGGTCGGCATGGGCGGTCAGCCCGGGGTCGTTGCTGTCCGAGGTCAGGTACAGCGTTTTTATACGAGCCTTAGCCAGTTGCGCCAACAGGGGTTTGAAGGTGCCGTAATACCGCGCGCCCTCGGAGTAAATCACCACCGACCAGGTGTCCAGCACGCTTCGTTCGGCGGTGCCTTCCGCGCCTTTGGCCGAGCCGCTCAACTTGTAGTAGAGGCCTTTGGCAGAATAAAAAACCGTCGTGACCACCCCGRCAATCAGCGAGAACAGCAGGCTGCCAGTGCCCGGATCAAGGTAAAGACCGACATAAGGAATCGCCACGGCGTGTTCAAGCAGGATGGTCATTGCAACTTGCTCCAGTTGGCCGGAATCGAGACGTCGTCCTTCACTTCATACGTGTTGAGAATCTTGTAAGAGTCGGCGTTCTGCCCTTGGGGTTGCCACGGGGTTTCGTACAACTTCACCGGTTCCGTCAGCGGTTTGTAGGTGATGCGGTTGCCGGTGTTACGGTCCACACAACCGCCGATCACCTGACAGACAATGCCCGGCACGCTGGCATTGGAAATGAACTCGCGGCTTTCTTGTGGCACTCCGTGGGCGCCGAACGGTTTGATCAGCAACAGGTTCTGGAACTGCGAATACACTTCCTGTTTTTCGGCGTCATGGAAGCCATCCAGCAGTGGGTTGCGCGAAGGCCAGCCATGGTCCGAGACCAGCACAAACATGGTGTTGTCGTAGATGCCCTGCTGTTTGAACCAGTCCAGGTATTTGGTCACACCGCTCATGGCGCAATAAAAGGTGTCGTAGATCTCGGCGGTGTCTTCGCTCTTGAAGAACTCAAGTTCCTGAGGGGTGGTTTTCAGGCTCTTGTTCGGCACGCAGCTCTCGTCCAGCTTGAGCACCGCGCGGGTGATGTTGTTGGCCATGAAGGTAAAGGTCGGGCCAGGTGCTGCGGTATCGGAAATGCTCGGAAGTGCCAATAGCGAGAAGTAGTTCTCGAGAAACTTGTCTTCACGCTTCCACCAGGACAGCGAGGCACCTTGCCAGTTTCCGGCGTCATACACCTGCCCCTTCATGGCGTTGGGCACCGCCTTGTAAATCGAAATCGCCAGGTACTGCTTGAACACTCCCCACAAGTACTCGGTGTGTTTGCCGGACATATGTTTGTTGGTTTCCTGCCGACCGATGGTGTCGATGACGTGAATGCAATCGCCGGCACGCCCCTCAACGAATTTGTTGCAGTCACCACGACGGGCGAAGCCATACCAGAACGGGTCGACGTATTTAACGCCATAGCCCTTGGCGGCAAAGTTTTCCGGATAGAGCATGTAAGCCTGGTTGACCTTGTCTTCCAGGTTGCCCGGTCGATCGTTGATGTTGGCCGCGGTGTAATCGAACCCGCCAAACACCGCCGGTAATGCGTTGAAAGTCCGGTTGCCGGTGGACACCACGTTGGAATACCAGGTGAAACCACTCAGGCGTTCGGCCATGCTTGCATCACTTTTCAGCAACTTGGGGATGTAACCGGCCATGGAGCCGTCAATCATCAACACGACGATGTTTTTCTCAGTTTTCGAGAACGAGATCGTTTCTTTGCCGTCGTTACCGGGCGGAGGTATTGCAGCGATTTTCGAGGCCAGCGTGTAACCCGAGAACAAGGCATATGCCGCGCAGATCAACACAAATAGCGTGAGGAACTTACCTGCCTGCACGGCGAAACTTTTCAGCACGATCAACGCGGCCAGCAATGCACCGACACACACGGCAACATCGACAATCAAGTGCTCCCGGGAAACCACCAGGGCCTTGGGGTCAGAGAACTTGAAGTTGTCGATCATCCCCGCATCCAGCGGCAGGAAGAAGCTATAGACGATACCGACGATCAACGCCCACAACCCAATCACCGTCAGGACAGAAAGCACATGGCGGTGTGAAACCGCGCCGATGACAAAGATCAGCGCCAGGTACGCAACAAACACCACCGCATGAGTCGCGGCATAGATCGTCAAGTAACCACCGAGGCCAGTGACATCATCCTCGAAACTGGTCAGCGCCAAAGGCGTGGCCAGAAACAGCAGTAGATAAAGCCCCGCGAAAGCCAGGAGAAACAGCTTGAGTGGTTTTTCCCGGGTCTGCGCCACGGCATTCGCCCCCACGGCATACGCGGGGCTCGTCGAATTAAGCATTGGAAATCCTTCGAAGTGTCGAGCCAGATCGGGCAACTCGATAGACAATATTTTTTATTAGCGAGAAGAGGTTGTTGCAGATCCAATACAGCACCAGCCCCGATGGAGAGGTGTACAGCAACACAAAAAACACCATCGCCACGATCCACGTTTGCATCCGCTCCTGGGACGAAAGATCTCGGCTGTAAATGTAGGCCGAGATCAGATTGATCACGGTCATGACGATGGGCAACAGGTTGACGCCGTCCAACAAACCATCCGGCGCGCCGAGATTGGCGATGCCCAGAAAGCTCTTTTCCCAGATCGGTGGGTAATGGCTCAGCAAGCCATAGGCGGCGATGAACACCGGCACCTGAATCAACAACGGCACCAGGCCTCGCAGTGCGAAGACCGGGTGGTAATGATGTTGCCGGTACAGGGCMGAGATCATCATGTGCCGTTCATAACCGCTGAAGCAGCGTTTGAACTCTTGAACTTTCGGCTCCATTTTTGCCCGGGCCGCGCGCTCTTTGTTCTGCACCTTTTCAGCAAAGTGGTAGACCGGCAGCAACACAAAGTTGAACACCAGGCTGAGGACGACAATTGACGTCCCGAAGCTCTGGGTTCGTGTGTAGCTGGTGTCCAGCACCCATTGAAAACAATGGGCGATGGGCAGGATCAAGACCTCATAGAGAACAACAAACATGGCTCACCTCAGGAAAGAACCAACGCCGAGGTGCTGAAAATTTCGTTGGCGATTTCCAGGTCCTCGGCCGTATCGACTTCGAACCATTTCTCATGGGTAACCACCACCGGCCGGATCACGTAGTCGTTCTTGATCAGACTGTCCATTGCATACTCCAGCGGAGCCTTGACCCCATTGAGATGAACCGTGATCTTGATATGCTCCTGCAAGGTCGCGACCGCCGGGGCGGTCATCGCCGTAATGTTTACGGTCTTGAATGACGACAACAGCGGGAAGTCGGCATCGCGCACCGACTCATGCCGCCACGCCGTCACTTTCTCACTGTTGATCAAGGCGAAGGTGCCGGTCAGTTCGCTCGAATAAGGCGCCAGCACCGTGGAAAACTCCTGTTCGCCCAAGGTTTTCAATGACGCCAATGAGCGCGCCACCAGCGAGTCCTCGACCACCACATCGCCCTCGAACACCACGACATCGTGACCTTCCGGCACCGCGTCCAGGCACAGGCTCAGGGAGTAAACCGAACCCGACCGCGCGTAGATCGGGTTATGGACGAACACGCTCTTGATCTCTGGATGGTTGCTGCGGATGTAACTTTCCAGCACGTCACTCAAGTAGCCGACGCCCATAATGACGTTCGCCACGTTTTGCGACTGCAGTTGAGTCAGCAAACGGGTAATGATGGTTTTGCCGGCCACTTCAATCAGGCATTTGTTTTTCGACAGCGTCTGATCTTCCAGGCGAGAACCCAGACCCGCCGCCAGGACAATCACAGAAACAGGGTTTTCCTTTTTCATTTTAGGGCTCTCCTTAGTTAAATTTTCCGAAAAACTCAGTCAGACGCTGCATACCGGTTTCAACATCGGCATCGCTCACGGCGTAGGAAATCCGAATGCCGCTGGAGTCGCCAAACCCTGCGCCGGACACTACCGCCACCTTGGCTTCAGCCAGGATCAACTCGACCAGGGCATCGGTGGTCTGAACAACCTTGCCGTTGTACTGCCGCCCGATAAACCACTGGATATTGGCGAACACGTAGAACGCACCGTCCGCTCGGGCAGCGCTGAGATGCTCGATGTGGGTCAGGTTTTTTTGAATGACCTGCAAGCGCCGATCGAGGATCGCGTTAGCGGTAGTGATGAAATCCGTGGACTGGTCCAAAGCCTTGGACACAGCCACTTGGGCAACCACGTTCGGGTTGGACGTGGTATGGCCCTGAAGGTTTTCCATGGCCTTGATCACGTCCACCGGACCGCTGGCGTAACCCAGTCGCCAGCCGGTCAAGGCCATGCTCTTGGAGAACGAATTGATGATGACGGTGCGTTCTTTCAGCTGTGGAATGAGCGAGACGATGTTGTGGTGCTGCCCGCCGTTACGAATCAGTCGGGAATAGCATTCGTCGTAGATAATCCACAGGTCGTGCCGGATCGCCAGTTCGCCGATCTTGCGCAGTTCGGCCTCGTCATAAACGGCGCCGGTCGGGTTATTCGGTGTGTTGATCAGGATCGCTTTGGTGCTCGGCGTAATCGCGGTGCTGATCAGATCGGCCGTCAACTTGTAGCTGTCCGGTTTGGTATCGACCAGTACCGGTTTACCGCCCGCCAGCTCGATTTGAGTAGGGAACGTCACCCAGTAAGGGATCGGAATGATGACTTCATCACCCGGATTGATCAGCACCATGGCAGTGTTGTACAACGCCTGTTTGGCACCAGCGGTCATGCCCACTTCGTTCCAGGCGTAATTGACACCCAGTTCCGCCGAGATATAGGCGGCCAGTTGCTCGCGAATCTTCTTCTCGCCCAGCGCTGGTGTGTAGGTGTTGCACTTGCCCTGAATGGCCTCGATCGCAGCTTTTTTCAAGCTATCGAGGGTGTCGAAGTCGAGTTCGCCAGCGGCGAAGTTGATGATCGACTCACCCTTTTCTTTCAGCTCGTTGGCTATGCTGCGCATGCGAGAAGTGCTAGGCGCAACCACCTGAGCGTTGCGATCGGCCAAGGTTGGTCTGGTCATTATTTTGTTCCCGGAATGAGTTCGAGGATTTCTTTGATCGACAGGCAGGCGGGCTCAACTTCCAGTGTTCGGCCCGAAAACAAGATGCTATCGGCAACGGTTTTCATCGCCATATAAGCCGAACGCAACATATGGTTCGCATAAATAACCACATTAAAGCCTTCAGCCTCTAACGCCTCGAACGATATACTTGAATAACTGGTCGGCACACAGACCAATGGAACCGTTGGATGTTGTTGACGGAAGCGCTTGGCGAATTCAAATATTTCATCGGGTGATTCTTTGCGACTATGAATCATCACGCCATCGGCACCGGCGCCAACATAGGCATCGGCGCGAGTCAGTGCATCTTCGATGCCAGCATCGAGAATCAAACTTTCGATGCGCGCAATAATCATGAAGTCAGTGGATATCTGCGCCTGTTTACCGATATGAATCTTATTACAGAAGTCTTCGATACTTTCTTGTTGCTGGAATACGTCATTGCCGAACAACGAGTTCTTCTTCAATCCGGTCTTGTCTTCGATGATCACCGCCGAGCCCCCCAGACGCTCCAGCGAACGGACGTCATAGGCAAAGTGTTCGGGCTTGCCGCCGGTGTCGCCGTCCATGATCAACGGCTTGCGGGTCACTTCGAAAATATCGTTTACATTTCCCAGGCGCTCCTTGATATCCAGCACTTCGATATCCGGTTTTCCGCGAGCAGTGGAGTCTGTCAGGGAACTGGACCAGAAACCGTCGTATTCGCGCTTTTGCCCGCCGACCGTTTGCGATGCGTTCTCGGCCAATATCGCGGATATCGGGTTATGCGCTTCAAGAAAGCGCAGGCAACGCTTTTCGGCCAGCAAGTTCCTTAGTGTCGCTCCGCGGCGATCGGCAGAAATAAACTTGGATACGGTTTCACGGCTCATTACTTTTCCCCAGGCAATAGTTGGCTGTTACGTCAAAATCTAAAGTTCGACGATCAGAGAGTGCGATTGTTTTACTTAGTACAAGCCTGGCTAATAACTAGAACACATACTCACATGATTCCCTTCATCACTGGCCATACCCTTTAAAAGTGCGCTGAACGCAAGCGTAAAAAAACACAGCCGCCATTCGAACGCAATAAATTCTTACATTTTGATTAACGTTTCTTGAAGACTCGAATACATGATGCACCTCTCAAGCATAGATTCGTTTACTTATTATTTTCTTCAATCCGACTGTTTGTTCATGCCACGCCTCGCGACTTACGAGGGTCTTGCTGAGTTTGCGTCGCCACCCTCTTTCTCAACTTGAATAATGGCGAGGGCAAAAATGGCTAAACCCGCAAAGTCGCGCCCTGACTACTGCGTTATCTCTACCGCCACCCTGTTTCGTTGTGCGCAGGCCAATGCGCTGACGGCAAGACACAGTGCTGCCATCGAATACACCCACACCGATGCCGCCACTGGTAGCAGCAAACCGGCCAGCAAGGGTCCGACACCCGCCCCGATGTCACGCCAGACCGCATTCGCCGCCAGCGCCCGGACACGCCCGGCACCGGGGTGGCGTTGCGCAACGACTGTCACCACCAGCGGCAATTGCAGCGCGCGCAACAGCAACACCAGGGCCCCGCCCACTACCAAACAGTGATTGCCAAACCCCACGAGTGCAATCGAGGTCATCAACGAGAAAACAATCAGCATGCGCGTCGCTCCCCAGCGCTGCGCCACCACCCCGCCCAGCGGGCTGAGCAGCACCTCCGATACGTAACGCAAGGCCAGCAGCGTCCCGGCCACCATCACCGCATCGCCCGCCATCAACTGCTGAGCCTGTAACGAAAGGCCGATGATAAAGAGCCCGTCTAGGGTCAGCCCTTCGATAAACGACCAGACCGCCACGCTGTCGGGACGCTGGAATCGCCTCGTCGACGCCGACATCGGATGCGGCGCCGACGGCAGACCGTTTGCCAGCCACATGCCGAGCAACGAAGTCACGACCATCAGGAAAAAAATCACTCGCGGCCCATAGGCCAGGCAAAGCATCGCCCCCAGCGGCAACGCAAGCATGGGGCCGGTGGCAATCAACGCCCGCGAACGGCCGGTGCGACGCGCGGCGTCCGTAGGCGCGGCGGTTGCCATGACTTGCGTGGACAAGTTCAACGCCGCATAAGACAAGCCCCAGCCCAGGCGCAACAGCAGCAAGGCCCAGAACCCCGAAAGCGTCGCGTAACCCAAGGCACACAACGCAGCGGTCCCGGCGGCCAGCAATGAGGCCGGACGATCGCCCTTGCTGGCATAAAAACTCATTACGTAGCGGTAACCGAAAATCCTCACCAGCCGGTTGGCCGCCAGCAACAGGCCCGCCTGCGGCAAACTGATGCCGAACGCCTCTGGCTGCATGGGCAACACCAAATACAGCAAGGTATCTGCGGGCAGACAAAGGCCTAATATTGACGCGGCTCGCATCGAGGCCCGATCAGCAGTATGGGTGTTTTTGACTGACATTGGATCAACGGCCGGCGAGACAAAGTGCGGCCTTTAGATTGGCGTGAAGCGAGAACGCTGACAAACGCTTTAATTGCACCTCGGATGTGACTAAATTAGACACATGATTTCCGACCTCCCCCCCTTGAACGCCGTCCGGGCCTTCGCCGCTGCCGCTCGTCATCAGAGCTTCAGCCGTGCGGCCGAAGAACTGCATGTCAGCCACAGCGCCGTCAGCCGTCATATAAAGCTGCTCGAAGAACACCTGGGGGTGTTGCTTTTCGAGCGTCGAACCCGGCAATCCTTGCTCACGCCGGCCGGCCAGACGTTTTATGAGCAAGTCAGCGTGGCCCTGGCGCAGATCGCCAACGCCGCCACCGCCCTGACCCGGGGCGCTTCGCTGCGCAAGGTGACCATCAACGTGCGCCCATCCTTTGCGGTGCGATGGCTGATCCCGCGGCTGCCGAACTTCATGGCGCTGTATCCGGATATCCAGCCCGAAGTGGTCACCAGCACCCTGCCACCGGATCAATCGCGGGAGACATTCGACGTGGTAATCCGCCGTGGACAGTCCGGATGGTCGTCCAATGTTCAACCACAAATATTGCTGGAAGATGACTTGGTGCTGGTCGCAGCACCGTCGCTGCTGCAAAGCGTGCCATTAAACAGCGCCCACGATCTGGTCCACCACACACTGTTGTCAGGCAAAACCCGCAGCAGCGACTGGCAAAACTGGGTCGAGCACGCTGGCATCGCTCAATTGCGCAATCAGTTGATCCTGCAATTCGATCACATGCACCTGGTGTTGCAGGCCGCCGTCGATGGCCTCGGCGTGGCCCTGTGCCCGGCGTCACTACTGGGCAAGGACTTGTCCACTAGACGCCTGATCTGCCCGTTTCCCTCCTTGCGCCTGCCATTGACCCGCTATTACTACGGCGTCTCCCAGGAGGCGGCGGCTGAAACGCAGGTCTTTATCGACTGGATGTTTTCCCATATCCATCAGGACGCGACAGCCCGCACGTTATGAACTTCAGCCGAACCCTGATCATTGGCAACTCTGGCTCAGAATACAGCCCCCACACCACCAGAACCACGGGAAGTACCCGGCTCAACGAGATGGGCTATCCCGCCGACTGGATCGAGCGGCAACTCGCCCACGCCGAGCCCAATGCGGTACGGCGTACCTATAACCATGCGGCGTACCTGGCGGATCGTACGAAGATGATGCAGCAGTGGGCAGACATGCTTGATGTATGGATTCTCGGCGAAAGCAACATCACACCTCTCAGTCGAAGTGCCAATCGGTAGCAAATAGCTCCTTTACCTACTGGCGACAGCGGCGATACCGGCGACAACCCGCGTCGACGCGGGGCTGGAAGGTGGCGACAGTGTTGGCGACAGTCGCCACTTTCAGGTTCGCTGCTTCGCTCTTCCGGCCAAGCCTTCATCGCTGGGAAGGCTCACACGACAAACACGACAAATGGCTACATCGCCACCGAAGTCCACAGATTCCCAAGGCCTTCCAGTGGTCTCAACTGGCGCAACGCGCCTCTCAAAACAGCGGTTGACCCACAGCAAGACAGGGCTTAAACCAAGCCCTGAGGATAGCTGTCGCTGACAGCACCAGCCCAGGTAACCCGAACCTTCAAGGCTACGCCACAGTGTGGTGGTTCTCCCTAAGTGCGATCAGCGTCCGGTGGCTCGCACGGTCACAACGCCGTTGTGATGGATGCCGACTACTCCAATGCGTCTGTGCAGCAGACTACCTGCCTCATCACCAACTGCCCTGCAGCAACCTCCTCCCTTAGCGCATCTCGCCCTGCTGCAGCCCTGCTCGCACGGGCCTTTGCGGCTTTCCCCCTCGTGACAATCGGCGTGACAAACACCGAATGCTCACTCGCCACAGCGATGTCGATGATGGTGCCGCAGCCCACGGAATGGACTGCACCTGACTGACAGTCAGGCATGCCCCGGTCATCGCCTCACTGCCTTCACCCGACTCAGGATCTCGCGGCATTGGTCTCGTCAGCCAGTGCAGCCTCCACCCGCCCACTTCTTCGGAGGTGTTCAGGAGGCCAGATCATGAGATGCCCAAGCTCCCGGCCGTAAGGAGCCGTCAGTCCCGCGTTAGTGGACAAACCTCACAGGTCGCAAGGGCCTTGATCCCTGATAACACTCAACAACCGTGGCGGGATGAGTGAGGACGAAGTCGATAATCTCAGGAGAATTTCGATGCAACTGTGCGAAGCGTTCGAGCCCCCACAACCATTGCTGGAGTACCAGCAGGCGCCACTGCCCTACCCGGTCGAAGCACTCGGGGATTTGTTGGGCCCTGCGGCCGAACGACTGGCCGAGGTGATCGGCGTACCCTGCGCCATGGCTGCACAATCGGTGCTGGCCAGCGCGGCCCTGGTGAGTCAGGGCCATGCCAATGTCCACCTCGACGGTCGAACCTATCCGTTGTCTCTCTACCTACTGACAGTGGCGTCCTCGGGGGATCGCAAAAGCGCGGTGGATCACCTGGCACTGAAGGCGGCGCGCGACTGGGAGCGACAGCAGTGGACCCTGTATGCGGAAAAGCTCAAAGCCTATCGTGCCACCAGCAACATCATGGCCAAACCCCAAACCTCAAAGAAACACGCGGAGGCTGAAAGCGGCGGGCTGTCCGAGCCGGTGCCGCCGAGATTGATCATTACCGAGCCGACCATTGAGGCCCTGGTCAAAAGCCTGTGCCACGGCTTGCCCAGCATGGGCCTGTTCAATGATGAAGGTGGCCAGTTCTTGGGCAGCAGTACCATGAGCAAAGAGAATCTGCTCAAGGCAATCACCACCTTGTCGATGCTGTGGGATGGCAGCCCGATCGACCGGGCTCGCTCCATGGCCGGAGAAAGCCTGCGTGCCTATGATCGCCGCCTCAGCCTGCACCTGATGCTGCAGCCCTACCTGGCCAACCAGCTGTTCAAAGACCCGGTGATCAATGGCCAAGGCATCCTCGGTCGTTGCCTGATCAGTTGGCCCGAGCGCCTGGCCGGTCAGCGACTCTACAAGGCGATCGACCTGACCCGAGATGCCAAGGTCCAGCGCTACCAACAGCGGATCACCGCCCTGCTGCAAAAGCCCTGGTCGCTCCACAAGGATTGCTCACTCAATCCCGCCACGCTGGAGCTGACTCCCCGCGCCCGTCGTGCCTGGATTGATATTCACGACACCATCGAGTGCCAGTCTGGCGAATTCGGCGAGCTAGCCGGCGTCCAGCCTGTCGCGAGCAAGGCCGCGGCGAATGTACTGCGTATCGCGGGAGTGCTGGCCATGGTTGAAGAGGCCAGTGCGTTGGACGAAGGACACATCCAGCGCGCCTCCACGCTGATGGATTACTACCTGGCCGAGATTCAGCGCCTGACCGAACAGGAGCCGGTCAATAGCCGACGCGAGGAAGCGGATCGGTTGCTGCGCTGGCTGGTGCAGAAAGGCTGGACCCACTTCACCATCCGCGACGTCAATCGCAACGGCCCTCGTTTTGCGCGCAAGAGCGCTGACCATACCGCTTCTTTATTGGTCGTGCTGATCACTCATCGTTGGCTGAGCAGCCGCGACGGAAAAACTTTCGAGGTCCGCCATGTTTCGCCTCAATGACGCGGTGCGCCGCTACCAGGCGCAACATCAAGCACAGCCTGAATTGCCGCGTGTCGCCGCTGCTGTCGCCACCCTGTCGCCACGCGCCAGGCCAGAAACGACGCGGGTTGTCGCCACTGTCGCCGCTGTCGCCACACCACCGCTGGAGCCTACCCACCTAGCCCGGCTGATCGAGCAACTGCGTGAGGAAGGGGCACTGTTGCAACACCACGAGAACGCCCTCCTGATCCGCCCGACCCACTGGCGGCAGATGGACAGGCTCAGCCCTCACTGGAAAGCCTTGCTGCTCCTTCTACAAACAAACGAAAACGGTGAAGATGATGGCGCTGGTCGGTCGGCGTGAGGGTCGCAACTTTGGCTATGGCCGCCAGCTGAGCTATGCCGGCCCACAAGCGCTAAAGGATTTGTTTGCCGACGGCCACTTCGCCACGGTCAAAGCCCATAGCGATCGCTGGCAAGCGTTCGTACGTTGGTGTCGGTCAGAGGACGGCCCCGGTTACAACGATGCGCGCCAGATCGACCGACAGACGCTGCAGGACTACGCCGCGTACCTGCGCCAGCAGATCCAGCAAGGCGAACTCTGCATCGCTACCGCGCAGAACCGCCTGAGCAGCGTCAACCGCACCCTCGCTGCGCTGCGCGGTGATCAGGACGTGAGGATCGCCAGCCCGAGTCAGGCGTTGGGACAACAGCGCTCGAGCGTACGCACCCGTGTGCCGGATGGCCAAGATCGTCAACAGGTCCGGCGAGTGCTTGAGGTGCTTGGCGAACAGCGACACGAGCGGGTGGCCGCGATTGTCCTTTTGGCCCGAACAACCGGTATGCGCCTGCGCGAAGCGATTCTGGCTGACCTGCCACGCTTGCACCGCGAAGCCGAGCACTTTGGCCGCATCAATATCCAGGACGGCACCAAAGGCGGCCGCTCAGGGGCTTCCGCGCCGCGCTGGATCGTGGCCAATGAAGAGGTGAAAGCGGTCCTGCAGTTGGCTCGTCATGCGTCGCCGCCCGGCAGCCGCAACTTGCTGGCCCGCGACGAAAGCTACGCCGTGTTTCTGCAACAGACCGTGCTCCCCGCCCGAGAAACGCTGCATGAACAAGGGCTGAAGGGTTTCCATGAACTGCGCGCAGCCTACGCCTGCGAACGTTACGAGCAGCTCACGGGGCACGCCGCTCCGGTCAATGGTGGCCACTGCTATCGCATTGACCGCGACCTTGATCAACAGGCGCGCCAACAAATAAGCCTAGAGCTCGGGCATAACCGGATCGATGTGGTTTCGGCCTACATTGGAGGTCGAACGTGACAAAGCCGTTCGATATGGCACTGTTCCTGAGCGGCGTACTGAATGGCTCAAAGGTCACGCAGCAACGACACCTACGGCAAGCTCGGATCATGCAAGCGGCCATCCAACAGCGATGGCAACGCGATACCCCCTGGACCTGGCAGCTCAAGCATGTCCGCTGGTTTTTCACACAGCAGCTGCAAGACCACTCCGACGCCACCCGGTATTACTATCGGCTCACCGCCCTATTGGTCTGGAAGCAATTAGGGAATGACCGAGAAATGCTGATGAGCAACGCCTGGCAAGCCGAGCGCAAGCTAATCGGTCGAGCGCCATGACAAGCGCTCTCGGCACCAGAACGATTTTTATCTCACTAACTGAAGACTGGCAGAGTATGCATGGAAGGTGTGTCTTCAGTTGATGTGAGGTTTCGTTCGAGCTATGATTGACATGCAGTGCCCCTTCGACGTCAGCAATCGATCGATGCGACCGAAGGGACAGGAGGCTTTAGAGAGCACTGGATGACCATTCGGCACCTTCTGCGGACATGGTAGCGCGGTATAGAGGTAGACGCCTATACTGGCACAAAGTCTATAGGAGATTTTGCAAGAATTTTACTACTAATTTAGTTCCTTAAAGATGGTAGTTTATAAAATTAAAGGCTCGCCATATTGGCGGGCCTTTATCTTTTGAGGGTTTGAAATGAACCAGACTGAAGTGGACGCCGCTGTAAATCTGATCAAGGTCTCCTTAGATAACCGTTCTGGTAAAACAATTACAGGAGCTGTTTTTGGTGAGTTGATTCGCAAATTAACGCCTGAGCTCGACATTCGTGAGTTATACCCTACAGGCAAAGGCGGCGTTACACGATTTATAGAGGATTACTTCGCAGGATTTCTTACGCGCACCGGGAATAAAGGCTCGGATAATTTATATTCTATCAGAGAGCTAGACTCTGAGGCGGACCCATTAATCAACTATGATTATTGGCGCTCTTTTGTTCGCCCAAACTCAAAATCAAAAATTTTTTTGGTTGGCGACCCACTGAAAATCAATGTTTCTCATCAAGGTGATGTGCCAGCCGATGCAACGCTGATCAGAAATATTACTCCACAAGAGCTTTACCAAATTCGCGGTGATTTTGTCGAGGCTGAGTCAAAGGGAGGCATAAATCCAAGCTTACCTCCTATGGATATGCCATATCCAGTATGGTCGGAAGCGCTCAAGTCCAGTAATTTCACACTATATAAGGCCTGGACAGCATTCCGGATTGGCCAGCTTCTTGAAGTGTTCGCGGACAGACTTCGATGCTCAAATGTTCCTGAAGAGCGCCGGGAGTTATTGCTGGATATCATGCAGCGGTCTCAGGCTAGTTTGGCATCGACCGCTCGTGTCGCACCTAAAAAGAGAGCGACGACGATACCTGAATCAACGGCCAGCTCTTCGCACCCGGCCCACCACCTGCACACTGAAGCGAGCACCGATGAAGAGTTTAGACATATTGTCCTCCAAGCGGTCAGCAATATGTCGATTGCTGACCTTCGCGATTTGAAGCTACCGGCTGGGACATTGCTGGACGCGTTTTTTTCTAAATCGAAGAAGTGATGGAGGAGGTGTGTACGGATATTTGCCAGCTTTCTCTCTTCCAAGACTGATCGTAGTGATTTATGCGCGTGACGCGGCTAGTCTCATTTCAAAACTTGCGGACGCCTGCTGCGCTGGCTGGGAACGCCATGTAAGCGTACGCGTGTTGAACGCCCCAAAGGTCAATGTGGAAGAGTATACTGATGAAATCATTGATGAGTTTTTCAATGCTTCGTCTAGTATGATTTTTTTTCAGCCTGGGTTGCTTGATAAGGACCTGCTCGATAGCGAGGAGGTACGTTGTCGGCCCTGTGCGACCACAAAAACTATGTTCCAGGCGATGACACCGGAACTTATGTCTTTAAAAATCCATTGGAAGTCATATGCGGAAAGCCAATGGGAAAAGTCTACGCTTAAATCTGCCAGCCCTGAACAGTGGGTGCAACAATTCGCCGAGCTTGGACATCGCGACATCGGACGGCATTTGCTTAAGTCACTGCGCGTTGTTACCGATGCTGAGATAAGGGAAGCGTTCAAACCGGCACCCTATGACGATATCGGAGTTCGTATCGCCCATGGTTACATCCATGAGGATGAGCCGGGCAGTAGCTCGATTGCGATCAAGTCTATTCTCGAGCATATGCATCCTCAAGGTGTCATCCCCATTGACCTGTCTAATCCAGACATGTTTGCCGTCATGAATGTTGATGTTCTATACATTTATGAGGACGGGCTCTGGAGCGGAGTTGAGGTAGTGAACAGGTTGCAAGCGCTTAGTCAAAATGAAGCGCTCATGCGGTCAAACCTACAGATTGTCTTCAGGTACTGCGTCACGTGCGATGCAGGTCTTTCCGCTGCGAGGCTGTTTTCAGTGCGTAATTCTGCCGGAAAATTTCAATTTCCTTCGGCGAAACCTGGTTTTCACTTTTCCTTCCTTCAGAACGAGGTTGACACCAGATTCCCTGCGTTGACAGATCGAAGTGATCAATCCATACGGACGGCTATCGATAGCGTGATCGAACCCTATGCTTTCGCGTCTAGTGAGATCTGGGGCCAGGAGAGGGATGAGAGTCTAGGTGTATGCAGTGAAATCGGATCACAGTTGGTGCGGTATTTCCTCGAAAGAAAGGCCGATGGCAGTGAAAGCGGCGAGTCCGTGGTGATACCCCCAGAGAAAATTGCAAGGATGCAGTTGGGGGCCATGAGTTTCGCATCGACTATTGTGTTTGCATCCAGCATCCCTAAACCCGTGCTACCAGTGATGTGGCTAGGCGGTGAGGTGACTCTAAGCAACAGAACCGTGAATTGGCTCCCACTGTTCTGGGACGCCCGCAGGACTGGCGCTGTGGACCATTGAAGTCAGTATCAACAGGATCGGAGTGGAGTGACGAGGCTGGTCAAGTGGAGTGCAACTTCGCACGGCATTCCAATTGGTATTCCAACAAAAAGCCAAACCAGAAATTAATGCTATAAATCAATAGTTTAGTTAGTGGATTCAAATTACCCCGGCCCACCACTTCATCATCTAAAGACGTCCACGGACGTCTTTTTTTGTGCCTGAAATCCAGTGAAATCAAGGGTTTCCAGCGCTTCTGAGGTGCACAATGGTTTTTTGAGTTCCAGGCGCTTTGGTATTCCAGGTGGTATCCCGGCTACCTGGAGCTATTTTCAGGGTACCAAAACGGTGCCAGAGGTAGCTCACATGCCTACTCAAGCAACCCGCCTCTCCGATCGCCAGCTCAAGGCGGTCAAGGCAACCGGCAAGGATTTCGTCCTCAGCGATGGCGGTGGCCTTCAGCTCCGAGTCAGGGCCAGCGGCTCGATGATGTGGAACTTCAATTACCGCGAGCCGGTGACCAAAAACCGCATCAGTATGGCCTTGGGCCCGTATCCTGAACTCTCTCTGGCAAACGCCAGAAAGAAAGCGGTTGAAGCCCGCGAGCTGCTTGCACAAGGCACAGCAAATTTGAGGCATGGCCAAGTGATGAACGCCTGACCCTGCTGTCATCCGAGCACCACCCACCTGGTTTTGCGATGCCGGATAACTGATGACGTGAACGGCTAACCGGCCTGACGACACCCCTGGGCTCCTACACGGCCGAAAGGCCGTTTTAATAATCAGGATCGTCGGGCATCGATTCTCATCGAGGCGCGGGATCACAACCCCACTCAGACGCCGGATAGATGAAAGCAAGCCAAACACGCATCAAAAACAGTATTGCAGAAAAGGGGGTAACCATAGATGTTGGGAGCGAGAAGGATCGCAGCCCGCGGCGACTCAGTAGTAACGTCGCGGGTCAGAATCGATCAGGCTGGTCAGCTTGGTCAGGGCGAAGCGCAATTCGTCCTGGCTGGTGGGCGACATCAGTACCAGCCGCACGCAGCGGGTAATCCCGGAGCGTTCGGCCTGGAACTGGGTGCCACTGAGCACCAGCACGCCATTGGCACGGGCCAGCATGGTGAATTCGTCGCTGGTCCAGGGCTCGGGCAGGGTCAGCCAGATGTGGTAGGAATACGGTTGGGTCTTGAGCTCGAAATTGGCAAAGATTTCCCGGGCAATCGCCTGCCGCCCGGCGGCTTCGTTGCGCTGAATGCGGATCAGCTTTTTATCCAGCCCCTCAGTGATCACATTGCTGGCCAGTTGCGCCGTCAACGGCGACGGCATCCAGACACTGCTGCGCACCATCGAGGTCAGGCGCGACAATAGTTTTGGCGGACTGTAGAGATAGCCGATTCGCAACGCCGGCATGACCGCTTTCGACAGACTGGTCAGGTACACCGAGCGATCCGGGGCGAAGGCCGACAGCGGTTTGATCGACGGGTCGGTGGCGAGAAAGCCATAGATGTCGTCGTCCAGAATGATGAAGTCGAACTCCTCGGCCAATGCGGCGATTTGCGCCCGGCGTTTTTGCGACATGATCGCAGCCGTCGGATTCTGGCAGGTTGCCACGCAAACCAGCATTGCTGGTTTCTCCCGCAGGCACAGCTCGCGCAGCGCCTCGGGAATGATCCCTTCATCGTCCATGGCTACGCCCCGCAGGCGTCGCTCAAGACCGTGGGCCAGGGAAATGATGCCGGGGTAGCAAAGCTCTTCACACAGCACGAGGTCGCCAGCGTTGGTCAGCGCACTCATCGCCACCATCAAGCCATGCTGCGCACCCGCGGTGATCACCACCTGCTGCCATTGGGCATCGGGCAACGAATGACGCAACCACTGCGCCCCTGCCTCGCGGTGCGCCGGATGGCCGCCGTCCGGCGCGTAATCCAGGGCGCGAGCGAAATCGGTGCTCTTGGCCATGCCTACCAGCGCCCCGCGCAACCAGTATTCCAGGGTTTCGCTGTAAGGCTTGATGATCGAAAGATCCAATAATTCGGACTGCCCCAGATTCAGCGGGGCGGCACTGTTGCTGGCCGGCAGTTCAAGCTGTTTCTGGTTGAGCACATAAGTGCCCCGCCCTACCTCTCCCTGCACCAGACGCCGCCGATGGGCTTCGCTATAGGCCCGGCTGATAGTGCCCGGTGTGACATTCAACGTGGTCGCCAGCTCCCGCAGGGTCGGCAGGCGATCACCTTCGTTCAACACGCCGTTGCTGATATCGCGCGCCAACGCGTCGGCAATCGACAAATACATCGGCTGGCTGAACTCGCTTAGCTGAGGAACCCACATGAATGATCACTACCCATCGTAGAAATGATGAATATCCGAGCATATCACATGGAGGTTAGGCAACTAATAAATCAACTCAATCGATGAATTGATTCGATTGAAGCGGTGATTGAATCGGTAAGCATCTTTACTGGACGATATTTTTAAACAATATTATTTATTTTGAAATCAATAAGTTACCTAAAAAACCGGCGAAAAATAAGCAGTAATAGCAAAAAAACATCTCGCAACAACCTCTCGACCTATTGAATCAACTCAATTCATTCAAATACACTCATCACGAATCGAAGCAATCGACTCAATCTCAATCCGAATCACCGCGTGCCTGCCGCGCCCAGTCGAGACATCATGGACACACTCAGAAAGGATCTATCCCTGTCAGCGGTCATCGCAGGCTTCATCGCGGTGATCATTTCCTATGCCGGCCCGCTGATCATCGTGTTTCAGGCGGCCCGGGAAGCGCACCTGCCCAACGACGAGGTGTCTTCCTGGATCTGGGCCATTTCCATCGGCAGCGGCATTACCGGCCTGTTGCTGAGCTGGTGCTTGCGGGTTCCGGTGATTACGGCCTGGTCCACGCCGGGCGCGGCGCTGCTGGTGTCGATGCTGCCCACGGTCTCCCTGCCCCAGGCCATCGGCGCGTATGTGGTGGCGTCGGTGATTATCGCGGTGGTCGGTTTGTCCGGCGCGTTCGACAAATTGATGAGTCGCCTGCCCAAAGCCATCGCCGCTGCCATGCTCGCCGGCATCCTGTTTCGTTTCGGCGCCGAACTCTTCACCTCGATCAAGCTGCAGCCGGTCCTGGTGCTGTCGATGATCGCGGCGTACCTGATCTTCAAGCGCTTTTCACCGCGCTACGCGATTCTGTCGGTATTGATTGTCGGTTGCGCCGTGGCCGCTTCGTTCGGCGAACTCAACAGCGGATCGATCACCATCGACGTCGCCCACCCGATCTTCATCGCCCCGGAGTGGAGCTGGCACGCGATCATCAATATCGGCCTGCCGCTGGCCCTGGTGACCCTGACCGGGCAATACGTGCCGGGCATGGCAGTGTTGCGTACCTCGGGCTACAACACCCCGGCGCGCTCGATCATTTCGGTCACGGCAATCGGTTCGATCCTGATGGCGCCCTTCGGCTCCCACGGTTTCAACCTCGCGGCCATTACCGCCGCCATCTGCACCGGTCGCGAAGCCCATGAAGATCGCGACAAGCGCTATATCGCCGGGATCGCCTGCGGGGTGTTCTACATCCTGATGGGTACCTTCGGCGCGACCCTGGCCTCGGTGTTTTCCGCCTTGCCCAAAGAGTTGATTGCCTCCCTCGCCGGCCTGGCCCTGTTCGGGGCGATCAGCGCCGGGCTGACCGGCGCCATGGCTGACGAGAAACAACGTGAAGCGGCGCTGATCACCTTCCTGGTCACGGCATCGGGCATGAGTTTCCTCGGGCTGGCCGCTGCATTCTGGGGGCTGATCTTCGGGCTTGTAGCGCATTTCGTACTGACCTATACCCGGGAACGCAAAGCCACCTCCGTCACCGAGGGCAGCCGACCATGATCGCTCGTTACGACTCCATTGTGGTCGGCGGCGGACTGTTACACGCATCACCGCATCTCGCGCCAGCCTCCGTGGCCGAAGCACTTATCCAAGGAATGATTCCATGAGCCTGCAGAATTTCGACCCCGTCATCGCCCGCCTGATCGGCCGTGAACGCAACCGCCAGGAAACTCATCTGGAGCTGATCGCTTCGGAAAACTACGTCAGCGAAGAAGTGCTGGAAGCCCAGGGTTCGGTGCTGACCAACAAGTACGCCGAAGGTTACCCGGGCAAGCGGTATTACGGCGGTTGCAAGGTGGTCGACGAAATTGAAACCCTCGCCATCGAACGCGCCTGCAAACTGTTTGGTTGCGACTATGCCAACGTCCAGCCGCACTCCGGCTCGCAAGCCAATCAGGCGGTATTTCTCGCGGTGCTCAACCCCGGCGATACCATACTGGGCATGTCCCTGGCCCATGGCGGGCACCTGACCCATGGCGCCTCGGTGAACTTCTCCGGCAAGCTCTACACCGCGTTCTCCTACGGCCTGGAGCCATACAGCGAAACCCTCGACTATGCCGAGATGGAAGCCCTGGCCCGGGAACACCGGCCGAAAATGATCATTGCCGGCGCCTCGGCATACTCCAGAACCATCGACTTCCAGCGTTTTCGCAACATCTGCGATGAGATCGGGGCTTACCTGATGGTCGATATGGCGCACTACGCCGGGCTGATTGCGGCCGGCCTCTACCCCTCGCCGGTCGGCATTGCCGACTTCGTCACCTCCACCACCCACAAAACCTTGCGCGGCCCACGGGGCGGCTTGATCCTGGCCAAGCGCGAGTACGCCGCGCTGCTCGACAAGACGATTTTCCCGGTTTACCAGGGTGGGCCGCTGATGCACGTCATCGCGGCCAAAGCCGTGGCATTCAACGAAGCCCTCGGGGATGAGTTCAAGCACTATCAGCAACGGGTGATCAACAATGCCAGGACCATGGCGAACGTCCTCACCCGGCGCGGCCTGCGGGTGGTGTCGGGCGGCACCGACTGCCACATGTTCCTGCTCGATCTGCGCTCGATGAACATCACCGGCAAAGACGCCGAGGCACTGCTGGAAAGCGCCCACATCACACTAAACAAAAACGCGATTCCCGAGGACCCGCAGAAACCGGCGATCACCAGCGGCATCCGCATTGGCACGCCAGCACTGACGACCCGTGGCTTTGGCGAAGCGGAGTGCGCTGAAGTGGCGAACCTGATCGCCGACCTGCTGGAACAACCGAATAACGCGGCGCTGCTGGATAACACCCGGCGTCGGGTGATGCACTTGTGTGAATGTTTTCCGGTGTATCTGCTGAGTTGATTGCTGGAGGAACATACCGGATAACGATCAAGCACCTGGCTGACGTACTGACTGAGCGTGGCTTGCTGGCGACTGGCTTCGTAACGACGGTCATCCGCCTTGCGCTTGTACCTCTTGCTGCTGATCAGCTGACGAATCCGAGCAACCAGTACGCTCATGGAATGATGGAAATCCAGATAGGCCGTCCCTTGCTCGTTCAGGCAGTTCACACCTGCGGGACAGTTCCCGCAACCAAACCAATCTATACACTACTGCTTGGGTGATCCTTCGAAAAACGGTATTCCAAATGGTATTCAACAATAAAGTTACAACCGATAATATTGTTTAAAATCAATATTTTATCGTACAAATTCAGATTACCAAGGCCACACTTCATCATCTAAAGACGTCCACCGACGTCTTTTTTTTGTGCCTGAAATCCACCCGCCTCTCAGACAGCCAACTCAAGGTTGTCAAACCAAAAGACAAGGATTAAATCCTCATCGATGGTGAGCCGCTCCAGACCGCGTACTGGCGGCGGCCGAGGATGAGGTGCCGGCGTTGCTCATGGTTAATCAACCGTTTTCGCCAGGCCCCGACACCGATGCATCCAACGTGGCGACTACTTGCAGTAACCGAGGGTCGCTACGCTGCGCAGGATCAACCGCACCAGCATGGTCTGGCGGGTCACCCCGGTCTTGGAGAAAGTCGAGCGCAGGTGTGCCCGTGAGGTGTTGCGGCTAATGCCCAGTTCTTCGGAGGCTTCATCCAGGGTCAGGCCGTTGGCCAGCAGCATGGCCAGCTGGGTTTCGGCCGGGGTAAAGTCGAACAGGGCGCGGACAATCTCTTGCGGTGCACAGGATTGCTGTTCCGGGTCGCTGATGAAGATCACCACCGCTGGGCACTGTTTGCCTTCGCTCCAGTCTGACAACGGTACCGAGCGCACGATGATGCCCAGGTCCGCGCGGCCCGAAGGCCGTTGCACGCGCAGGGCTTCGACCACCGAGGGGTTGCTGCTTTTTTGCGAGAGCAGCGACTGTTTCACCAGGCGGCGGAACTCCTGGGTGTCCCGCGCGGTGCCGATCTGCAGGCCATCGTTGACCAGCTTGATACCGTCTTTTTCCTGGATCAGGCGGTCGGCCACCTGGTTGGTCCGCAGCACTTTGCCGGCTTCGTCGAGAATGATCGTGCCAACCGCCATCTGATCTACCGCGCCGGCATAGAGGTTGCGCTCGGTTTCGATGCGGTTCAAGCGCATATGGATCTCGATCGAGCGTTCCAGGTGCGGAATGAACTGTGCCAACAGGGCCTTTTCATCATTGTTGAAGGCCCTGTCGTCTCGACCRCGGCTGATGCGGATGCGGCACTGAGCGCCGTCGGCAGTGTTGATGTCGGCGCCGAGGACATGGAACACGTCCTGTGGTTCGAGGAAATTCTTGCAGAACTCGGAGTTTTGCCAATCATCGTCGGAGACGAATTCGGCCAGGGTGACGACTTGGCGGTTGGGCAGGTCGACAAAAGGGTCGAGGGTGAAAAAGTGCTGGTTATAGGAGGCCGTGGTTTCGGCTGAGGAACCCGTGGTGTGGATCATCAGGCCAGTGTCGTGTTGACTCGGTGGGCGCAGGATGAAGGTGACGAACTTGCTTTGCAGATACACATTGAGCCGGTTGAGGAAGGTCGTCCAGGGGATGTTCTCCAGCGGTCCTTGATAGAGGTTGCCGACGAACTCGCTGAACGTCTCGAGGCTGAGGCTCTGCATGGACAATCCTTTTATATTTATTAGTGTTGGAGATGGTCGAGAATAGGTGCCGCCGTCGATTGAGCGCAACACCCGGATCTATAGTCTGAAAGGAGGTGGGCCTACCTGCCAGATCGTGTAACTTTGCGTCCTGCGAAGCGCGCCGGCCGGCCGGTGAGTTTACTTGTACGATCCACCCTATGGCCGATGTTAAACTGCGACTCGTTTCGTACCATTGGTCGACTCAAAAGATTGGTGTGATGACCCAGCAAGTCAGGAAAATAGAACGCTTGACGCTTAAAAGCGTCGTCACGCGAGCAAAGCTCGTGTCAATTGCCGAACGCCTGTTCGCCGAGCGCGGTATCGAAGGGGTGTCGTTAAGCGACATCAACAAAGCCGCCGGGCAACGGAACAAGAACGCCACGAATTACCACTTCGGCAGCAAGGATGGCTTGCTGCAGGCCATCCTCGACAAGCATGAACCTGGTATTGCCGCTCGGCGCAACGGGTTGCTCGATGAACTTGAGCGGCGAGGTAATCCTTCGGTGAGAGACGTGGTCCGCGCGCTGATGTATCCGGTGGCCGACAAGATGTTCGATCCCAACGGTGGGAAGGACTTTATCCGTCTGGATGCCCAACTGGTGGTGGTGCATACGCTCTCCGTACAGAACCTGCGCGCTTCCACGCTCAATCTGGGTCAGGTGGATCGGTTGAGGCGGGCGCTGCTCGGGGTCCTCCAGGACCTGCCCGAGTCCGTGGCCCAGCAGCGCCTGCACTTGGCGGCAGTATTGCTCCTCCATGGACTCGCCGATCACTCTCGCATGCTTGATGCGAGCGATAAGAAGACCTTGGTGATGGACACCGAGTTGTTCATCAAGAACATCGAAGACTGCCTGGTGGCACTGCTGGCGAGCCCCATGTCGCCCGAAACTGCCTCCCTTCTTTCCCGCCTTGACGTACCCGAACAGGTTCCAACCCACGTTTACAGCTTGCCCTCATGAGGCAGCTGTAAACATTGCATAGGTAATGGCTGCTACCTGGAGAGGCTCCTTTCGAACTCGCGCGTAAAGCGGTCGACTTCCGATTCGGGCAGATGATTGATACCTCCCGCCAGTTTCCTGCCACCGCCGCTGTCAAAGGTGCGGCAGAAGTCAGCCGCAGCCACCGGACTATGTCCGGGAGTGCGCACGCTTACCGTGAATCCACCTTGCCTTTTAGGCGACAGGATACCGAGCGCGCGATCTGGCTGTGCCTGCATGAGCTCGTTGGCCAGGGTTCCGATGGCCCGCCGTGCCCATGGCGCGTCAGGCAACATCAGCAGCATCGCGCCGGGTATCTGGCGTGTCGGCGTAAGCCGGCGAGCCAGATCCATGTCCTCCTCATAGCCTGCCGCCAGCCGTGCGTAGGCATCCGAGCCTGTGACGAACTCCAGCGGATCGGCGAACGGCTGCATCAGGGTCGACAGCTCGGCCGGATCGAAATGCAGATCGGCAACGGTCTCGCCATAAGCGTTGTAGTTGAGATAGAGGCCGAGCCGCTCCAGGGTCCTGACCGCTCCAGCATCTATGCCTTGCGCCTTGGCCATGGCGCAGCCCACCTCAGGCAGGCTGTCGCCGTATGCCGCGGCAATCGCCCATGCACGATGGCGACCGCCAAGATAGCGGTCGACCAGGATGCTGGTACAGACATCGGCAGCCTCGTCGATATAGGGCTCGAAGCGCCCATGCCGAGGCATCTCCCCCGCGTGATGATGATCGAAGTAACGCACCGAAGCGCCCGCCTCAAGCAGGCGAAGCAGATCGGTACGATTCTGATCGAGGGAGATGTCGAGTGCGGTGATGGCATCCCCCTCGCACGCTTCGATACGCCGCAGTAACTGAATGTCGCGTTTGACACCAGTCAGCAGCCTCGCGTTGGCGAACTCGCCAGGCGCGGCAAGCCGCAGTTGTTGCAACGCACACAACCCATCGGCATCCCCATTGAATGCAACGTAGAGATTCATAGGGCCTCACGAGCGACAAGATGGCTGACGATCAGTTCGGCTGCTTCCTCGGGAGAGCAAGCGGTGGTGTCGATGCGAATTTCCGGGTTTTCCGGCGGCTCGTAGGGGGAATCAATACCGGTGAAATTCGTCAGTTCGCCACGGCGAGCCTTCTTGTAGAGGCCTTTGGGATCCCTCTGTTCAGCCACGCTGATCGGCGTGTCGACAAACACCTCGAAGAACTCGCCCTGCTCCACCAGCTCGCGCGACATTCTGCGTTCAGAACGGAATGGAGAGATGAAGGACACCAGAACGATTTGCCCCGCATCGACCATCAGCTTGGCGACTTCGCCTACGCGCCTGATGTTCTCGACCCGGTCGGCTTCGGAGAAACCGAGATCCTTGTTGAGACCGTGGCGCACGTTGTCACCATCAAGCAGATAGGTATGTTTGCCCAATGCATGCAGTTTCTTCTCGACGAGGTTCGCGATCGTGGACTTGCCGGCACCCGACAGCCCTGTGAACCAGAGTACGCAAGGCTTCTGCCCCTTGAGGGTGGCGTGCGCCTGCTTGTTAACGTCAATCGCCTGCCAGTGGATGTTCTGCGAGCGACGCAAGGCAAAGTGCAGGAGTCCGGCGCCGACCGTATTGTTGGTCAGACGGTCAATCATGATGAAACCGCCGGTATCGCGATTTTCCTTGTAGGGATCAAATGCGATTGGCTGGTCAAAGCTCAGGTTACAGACGCCGATTTCATTCAGGTCCAGTGTCTTGGCGGCGAGATGCTCGAGCGTATTGACGTTGACCTTGTATTTCGGTGTCGCGCTGGTGGCCGTCACGGTCTTGGTGCCGATCTTCAACAGATAAGGGCGGCCCGGCAGCATCGGTTCATCGCTCATCCAGACGATCGTTGCCTCGAACTGGTCTGCCACCCTGGCCGGTGCATCGATCGTCGCGAGAATATCGCCCCGGCTGATATCGATCTCGTCCTCGAGCGTAATCGTGATCGACTGGCCAGAGACGGCTTCCTCCAGGTCACCCTCGCGCGTCACGATTCGCGCGACCCGGCTTTCCTTCCCCGACGGCAGGACACGGAGGCGATTGCCGCGCTTGACGCTGCCGCCGACAACGATCCCGGCATAGCCGCGAAAGTCGAGGTTCGGTCGGTTGACCCACTGCACCGGCATGCGAAACGGCCCGGACTGATCCGCAGCATCCTCGACCTGCACCGTCTCAAGGTACCCCATCAGTGTCGGCCCCTGGTACCAGGGGGTGTTCGCGCTCGGCTCGGTGATATTGTCGCCCTTCAGGGCTGACATCGGGATGGTGACGATATTCTGCAGGCCAATCTGGCTGGCGAAAGCGCGATAGTCCGCGTCTATCTTGTCGTAGACATCTTTCGAGTAACCCACCATATCCAGTTTGTTGATCGCCAGCACGACATGGCGAATGCCGATCAGCGACACCAGATAGCTGTGTCGCCGCGTCTGGGTCAGCACCCCTTTGCGCCCGTCGATCAGAATGATGGCGACATCTGCTGTCGAGGCTCCGGTGACCATGTTGCGCGTATATTGCTCGTGGCCCGGTGTATCGGCCACGATGAACTTGCGCTTGTCGGTTGAGAAGAAGCGATAGGCAACATCGATGGTGATGCCTTGTTCACGCTCGGCGGAAAGTCCGTCGACCAGTAGTGCGAAATCCAGGTCGCCACCTTGCGTTCCCACCCTCTTTGAATCCGCTTCCAGCTGGCTCAACTGGTCTTCGAAGAGCATCTTCGATTCGTAGAGCAGGCGCCCGATGAGCGTGCTTTTTCCATCGTCGACGCTGCCGCAGGTGATGAAACGCAGCAGGCTCTTGTTCTCGTGGGATTTCAAATATTGCTCGATGTCTTCGGCAATCAAATCGGATACGTGTGCCATTAGAAATACCCCTCCTGTTTCTTTTTCTCCATCGAGCCCGCGGAGTCGTGATCAATCAGGCGACCCTGGCGCTCGGACGTCCTGGCCAGAAGCATTTCCTGAATTATGGCCGTCAAGGAGTCGGCCTCGCTCTCGATTGCGCCGGTCAGCGGGTAGCAACCCAGCGTGCGGAAACGCACTTTCCTGATCTCGGGAACCTCGCCGTCGTTCAGTGGCATGCGCTCGTCATCGACCATGATGAGCGTGCCGTCGCGCTCCACCACCGGTCGCTCTTTCGCCAGGTAGAGCGGCACGATCGGAATGTCGTTCAGATAGATGTATTGCCAGATGTCGAGCTCGGTCCAGTTGGACAGGGGAAACACCCGGATGCTTTCGCCCTTGTGCTTGCGGGCGTTATACATCCGCCACAGTTCGGGACGTTGTAGCTTGGGGTCCCAGCGGTGCTGCTCGGAGCGGATCGAGAATATCCGCTCCTTGGCCCGCGACTTCTCTTCGTCCCGCCGTGCGCCGCCAAAGGCCGCATCGAAGCCGTGCTTGTCCAGCGCTTGCTTCAATCCCTCGGTTTTCCAGATGTCGGTGTGTATGGCCGAACCATGGGAAAAGGGGCTGATGCCCTTTTCCAGCCCCTCGGGATTGATATGGACGAGCAGGTCGAAGTCGTGCTTTTTCGCCATGGCGTCGCGGAACTGAATCATCTCGCGGAACTTCCAGGTCGTGTCGACGTGGAGCAATGGGAACGGCAGTTTTCCTGGATGGAACGCCTTCAGGGCCAGGTGCAGCATCACTGCACTGTCCTTACCGACGGAGTAGAGCATTACCGGATTCTCACACTCAGCGACCACTTCTCGCATGATGTGAATGCTCTCGGCCTCAAGACGCTGCAAGTGCGTCAGCATGTGTTTCCTCCTTCCTCTGCACTGGATCGTGATGCCACCGAGAATCCGATGCCCGGCCCAGTCACTCGAGGTGCGATTGCGTGTGGACGTTTATCGCCCACCTCTTTTTTAAGCCTTGTTACTTAAACTGGCTTTAAAGGTAGATCTCGCAATTGCATGGATCATCGTCCGTTTAGACTATTCGCAGTTCGAATGCTTTTAATACTATCGCCTTATCTTGAACCGCCAGTTGGCTGGGGCGATAGCGGTAGCTCCTGATCGACTGGCCCATTGCGCCGCAGCAATCAGGTGTACCTATTGGAGGCAACGCCCCATGAACACTCAACAGGCCGACTGGCCGAACCTTCAGTTTGACTACGACAATTGCCATGTCCTGGTGACCGGTGGCACCAGCGGCATCGGGGCCGGCATCGCCGCAGCGTACCGAGCAGCAGGTGCGCAAGTGACGATCACCGGCACCCGGCCCTGCGCCGCCGATTACGACATTGACCTCGACGGCTACCGCTACTTGCAGCTCGACATCGAGAACGCAGACAACATCTCTGCCGTCGCGGCAGCGCTGCCGCGCCTGGACATCCTCGTCAACAACGCCGGCTTTGCACTGCCAAGCTGTGGCCTGGACGAGTACGAACCGGACGTTTTCGAACGCGCGGTGCGCATGCACCTGGTCGGTGGCTATCGCATGGCGCATGGCTGCGCAGACAAACTCCTGAAAAGCACGCTGCCAGGCGGACCTTCGATCATCGGCATTGCATCAATGAGCTCGTTCTTCGGGATCGATGTGGTGCCCGGCTATGGCGCGGCAAAGACTGGCGTCGTCGGGCTGACCCGGGCACTGGCGGTCCATTGGGGCGGGCGCATTCGCGTCAACGCAGTCGCGGCGGGGCTTACCGCAAGCCGCATGACGGCGACGACTGTCGCCAATCCGCAGTGGTCCGCGCCCACGCTTGCGCGTACGCCGGCAGCACGGCTTGGGGTGCCGCAGGACATCGCCGGTCCAGTCCTTTTCCTGACGAGCGCGGCCGCCGGCTGGATCACGGGACAGACACTGCCTGTCGATGGCGGCTTCACTGTCGCCGGCTGAGTCCGGCGTCGGCCCTTCCAGTACTGCCTGTCGCCAACACCTCTCCTCACACTTATGGAGCAGCGCATGAAACCTGACATCATCCGTATCACAGACCTGGGCGCCCCCGAGCTGACCGAGCGACAGCGTCGAGCGATCGCGGGCGTCCCCCCCGTGGAAATGCGCGAGGAGGCCGTCCTGGCAGCCGCATGCCAGCGCACGGGGCTTTCCGACTTCGGTTCGGAGGACTTCCGCGAACGGCTGCGAATCTGGCTGAAGAGTTTTGACGAGGATACGGAGCTCAGCCCCCTGGGGCGCGCGGGGATGTTCGGCGATGCCGTGCGCTACGCATCTTCGCGCCTGCGCTTCGAAGATCTGGTGAAGCGACACCCGGAAATCAACGACGTCGCGATTGATCGGCCGATCATCGTCGCCGGGCTTCCCCGCTCAGGCACGACTCACCTGGTCAACATCCTGGCAGCCGATCCGCGACTGCGTTCGATGCCGCTATGGGAAGCGATGGAGCCGATTCCTGCGCCGCAAGACCAAACATCAGACGGGGAAGATCCGCGTATCGTTCGCACCCGCCAGGCCTGGGGCGAATTCGAAGCCATATTGCCGTTCATGCCGGCGATGCACGAAATGTCCCCCACCCACGTGCATGAAGACATCGAACTGCAAGGCCTGGACTTCTCGTCCTATCTGCCGGAATGGCAGTCTCGCCCGTGTCGCTGGCGCGATTACTACTACAGCCACGATCAGACGCCGCACTACCGTTATGGTCGCCGAGTCCTGCAGGCGCTCACCTGGCTCCAGGGCCCGAACCGATGGGTGATGAAATCGCCGCCGCACATGGAGAACCTGCGGCCGCTGATGACGACCTATCCCGACGCCACGCTCGTCATCACCCACCGCGACCCCGTTGCCGTGCTCCAGTCCGCCATCACCATGATCGCCTATGGCGACCGCATCCGCCGCCATACCGTCGACGTAAAGGCGTTGGCGCGCTATTGGACAGATCGAGTGGAACATCTGCTGCGCGCCTGCGTTCGGGACCGGGACAGTGTTCCCGCCGGCCAATCGCTCGATGTGCTCTTCGACGACTACATGGCCGACCAACAGACGGTGATCGAACGCATCTATGCCATGGCCGGCCTGCCACTGACCGCCGATGCCAAGACGCGGATCCAGGCCTATCTGAACGCCAATCCACGGGGCAAGCATGGTCGCGTCGTCTATGACCTGAAAGGCGATTTCGGGGTTGATATTGCCGCTTTGCGCGAACGATTCGGCTTTTACTATGAGCGCTTCTCGGTCAGGCCAGAGCGCATCGAAGGAGAGCGGCCATGACCGATCAAGCTACGGAACGCCTGTTGTCCGGCCGCGCGTGGGACGACTTCTGCGAAACCGTTCGCCAGGCCGGCCACAGGGTCGATGCTTTCGGCGCCGAGGCCGATATCCTCGACCGCGCCGAATGGTATCGATTCATGACCCGGCTCATGCGCAACGGTTTCGAACGCTACCTGGAGAACTGCGAGCCAGAACGGCCGCGCCTGCGCGATGCGCCCTGGCGCCAGTCCATCAATTTCCAGTCTCCCGATCAGGATCATCTGCTTGCCGAGTTCGTCGACGGTAGTCATGACTATGTCATTCGTGGCCATCGTGGCGGGCTGCCGTACTTCGTCATTGCCTCATGGCGCGCGCCACAACCGCGCCATCCCGGCGCTCAGGACTGGGCAACGCGAGGTGTATCCGGTCTTGACGAATTCGATCCCGCTGCGCTGCAGACCACCGGTTTCATCTCCTCACGCCAGGTGAAGTTCGATGCGCAGGGCAACTTCGAGATCGTGGTCAGCCAGAACAAACCCGCAGACGGGCGCGACTGGCTGTCGATCTCACCGGACTGCGTCGGTCTCCTGGTGCGCACGCTCTACCATGATCGCGCGAATACCGCGCCGCCTCACTTCACCATCGAACGGATCGATGGCCCGCAACCGCGCCCCGTCACCGCCGCCGAAATAAGCGATGCGCTCGCCAAGGCGGGCCAGATGGTACTTGGCTATTGCGAGCTGGTGCGCAGCTGGTGGCAGGACAATCTCAGCCAGCGGCCAAACCGCATCCGCTTCGACCGCGCGGTGTACCTGTCCAATGGCGGCGTGCCGGACCGACACCACGGCTTCGGTACCTGGGAGTGTGCTGGCGACGAGGCGCTGGTTATCGATTTCCTGCCTTCAGCTTGTGATTACTGGATATTCCAGCTCTGTTCGATTTGGCAAGAGAACCTCGACAACTACGAGGACGGCGGCGGTTGCGTGCAGAAGTACAAGGCCAGCTATCGCCACGACGGCTCGGTGCGCGTCATCGTTGCGCAAGGCCAGCCCGGCATCGCCGGCAATTGGGTCCAGTCCTTCGGCCATGTCCATGGCGGCATGAGTTTGCGCCTGATTGGCACACAGGGCGAGCCGCCGCAGGTAACGCTGCGCCGTATTGCGCTGGCCGTGCTGCAAGAACGTGGTGAAGAGGCACTTGAAGACATCGTGCCGATCATCAGTGGCGAGGTGGCGCGATGAGTACGCCGTCGCGATCCATAGCTGCGGCGGTGGTCGGCACCGGCTTCGGTCTTTTTACCCATGTTCGTGCGCTGCGCGAGGCCGGGTTCGAAGTGCGTGCGATCGTCGGCCGAGACCGTGCCCGCACCATCGCGCGCGCTGCACCTCTCGGCATCCCGCTGGCAACCGATAGTCTTGCCGAGGCGCTTGCCGATCCAGCGATACAGCTCGTTACGGTGGCAACGCCCCCGCACGCACACTATGCACCGGTGATGGCCGCGATCGCCGCCGGGCGGCATGTCGTGTGCGAAAAGCCCTTTGCCCGCGACGCCGCCGAAGCGGCGCAGATGCGCGAAGCCGCGACAAAGGCCGGTGTTCATCACCTGCTCGGTGCCGAATTCCGCTTCGACAGCGCGCAGGCGCTGCTGCGGCGCGTCGTTCAGTCGGGGCTGATCGGCACGCCGCGCCATTTCCTGCGCATCTACCATCAACCGGGCCTGCAGGACTCGACAAGCAAGCTCAGCGACTGGTGGGAGGACGCTGACCAGGGCGGCGGTTTCCTTGGCGCATTCGGCTCGCACATGATCGATCAGGTCGAATACATGTTCGGCCCCATCGCTCGTGTCAGCGGCATGCTGCAGACGCTGGCGCCCGGGCGCCCCACCATGACAGCCGACGATTGCTACAGCGTGCAGTTCGAAACGGACAGCGGTGTTGCCGGGTCAATCATCGCCGCGCTGGCCGCGCCGGGGCCGCTGGTGATGGCCACCAAAGTGGTGGGCAGCGCAGGCGGCGCGTGGATTCAGAGCGGCGCGACGTTTGGTGACCCCGAAGAAGTCTGGGTGAGCGACGCCGATGGCGTGCGGCGCATCGAGATGCCCGCAGATCTGGTCAACGCAATGCCGACAGCTTTTCCCGTCGCCGAGCTGATCCAGACCGAGCAGGACCGCTGGCACACCATGGGCTTCGATGTTGCGCCCTATGCGCGCCTGTTCGCCGAAATGCGCACGCGGATCGAGAATCGCGTACCCGCAATCCCCGAGCGTGCCGCCACATTCAACGACGCTGCGCGAGGCCAACAGGTGCTCGACGCCATTCGACTGTCGGCGCGCAAGCGCGCCTGGATCACAATCTGAAATGAAGGAATCCACTATGACGAAATTGATGCTTCATGCAACGGTTCACGGACCTGACGATATTCGTGTCGAGCAGGTACAGCGCCCCAGTGCCGGGCCGGACGATATTGTGGTCAAGGTCGTGGTCTGCGGTATCTGCGGCTCTGACCTCGGTTATGCGCGCGCCGGCGGCCTGCCGATGGGGGGCGATGGTCCCTTATCGCTCGGGCATGAGTTCTCGGGCGTGATCGAGGAGGTGGGCGCGCGAGTGACGGCGCTGCATAAGGGCCAGCGCGTGGTGGTCAACCCGACGACGCCTGCGAACATGATCGGTTCCGGAGGCCCAGGGGCCTTCGCCTCGCATATTCTCGTGCGCAATGTCATGGCCGAGTCGTCGGTCTACCCCATTCCCGATACGCTGGACTTCGAAACCGCTGCACTGGTCGAACCGCTCGCCGTCGCGCTGCACGGCGTCAACCGGTCGCGTGCCGGCGCTGGCAGCAAAGTAGTCGTTTTCGGCGCGGGTCCCATCGGGCTCGGCGTTGTGGCAATGCTCCGTCTACGCGGCGTCGCGGACATCATCGCCGTCGATCGAGTGGACTCACGTCTGGAGCGTGCGCGCGCGCTCGGTGCAAACGCCACCTTCAATCCCGACAACTGCGATCTCTGGGCTGAAATCGGCCAGCGCCATGGCGCAAGCACGCTCTACGGGATGCCCGTGGTGGATACCGACGAATTCATCGAGGTGTCGGGCGCCGCTCCGGTTATTCCCCAAATCATCGCGCGCGCACGTTTCGGGGCGCATCTGACGGTGGTGGCGGTGCATCACGCACCGGTCGCCATGGATCTGGCGATGGCGCTGGGCAAGGAGATGGAAGTGACCACCGCCATGGCCTATCCCACCGAGTTTGGCGAAGTGCTGGAGATCCTCGCCGCAGGCCGGATCGACACCACCCCGCTGATCAGTCATCGCTACGCCTTCGAAGACTTCGAGCAAGCCTTCGCTACCGCCGCGCGTGCAGATGAATCGGCCAAGGTGTTGGTGACGTTCGGATGAGTCTCAAGCCAGAACATAGTGATGGTACGGCTGCATCATCGTTCTTATGGAGACGACCACCATGACTTCAGCGCATTTCGATGATGTCCGCTTTGGATCGAAGCGGACACCCAGCGACATCCACCATCGCTCGAAATCCCGAAGCGCTTGACCGGCCTGCTGGCAAGCGCAAACAGGACCCACGTTAACGATCAGTACTTGATGTCCCGGGCTGTGCGACGGGTATCTTGCTTGGTGCTGCGCTTGTCCTGGCGACAGTCTGCATTGCTCTTGTCATTGCCCTTTCTACAATCATCCTTGGTTTGCCGGGCAGTGGAGCGCCCTTCCTGCCTGGTATCGCGAGCTTCACGCCGTTGTTGACCCTGCTCGGTCGCGTAGGCGGGTAGCGTCACCCACTGCACGCCAGTGGCGATGAGCAGCGTCGCCAGGGCTTTCAAGTAGTGCTTGCGAATCATGATTTTTCTCCAAAGCCATATCGCTCAGTCGCTTCGTTCGCTCCCCCCAGGAATTCCGCGAAAACGTGAGTTACATCGTACGCTCACAACTCACAAAAGCACTTTGTGGCAGGTGAAATCTGACGATAGGGTTACATAGGCAGTCGCGCTAGGCTGTTATGTGCATGGTTGCAATATGGACATCGGTAACAACCAAGCTTTGCAGCTGGCCTGCCCGAGAAGCGGCCAGCTGTTTGATGCGGGTTTGCAGCCGACATTGATCACGGATCTGACGGAGGGGTCATCGCTGGACCGGACAGGCGGATTGGGGCTCAGGCTTTGGGAGCATCATTTCAAGCACACGGTGAGATCGAGTGACCTGTGACTTCACCGCGTCCTAGGACATTTCCCGCAAAACGCATCGCCTTTCATGAACTGGCGGGGGCTGCTTCTCGACGATAGCCTTCAGGGGTCGCTGTAAACCGGCGATCGGCTTTGACAGGCTGAAAAGTGTACTCTTCACACCTCCCAGATCAGGCAGCATGCATTCGCGCATGTAGTCACGATTATGGCGGCTGTGCGCGGGGCACCTTCGGGTGCACCGGGTTCTTACACTTCCGGTCTGTCAACCCGCGTATAGCTGCCACCCAATCCTGTTTGACAGCAGGGGATGGCAGCTTCTCTAAACAGTGTGAGGAATGCCATCTTGAAAAAGAACAGCCCCAATCCCCCGGAATCACCAGCCGATTCATCTGAAGATCCAATCGACTTGTCCAACCTCTCCAAAACCACCGAACCCGCTATCAGCGCCCGCCTCCGCAACCCCAGTCACCTCGACCCCATCAGCCACGTATTCACCCTGCGCCCCAACATCGACACACCCTCCCTGCTCACCCACGCCAGCGAAACCCTGGCCTCGCTCAACGTCATGAGCACTGACCTTGCCTGCGAGCTTGAGAGTTCGCGTCGCAACATCGCCCTGGCTATCCAGCAGTTGGCCGTGCTGGCGCAATTGCTGGTGAACCGGGCACTGGACAACATCGCGCCACTCGACGAAGTGGAGGCATGAAATGGATCGATACATGCCGATGACCGGCATCGATTGCACCATTGCGTCGCTGCTGATCGACACCGAGGCACCGCTGGATGTGCTGCACGAAACAGCCGTCTATCGCATTCGAACCGCGACGCAATTGCTGGAGAGCTTCGCGGCTGACGAGGGTGTTTACAGCGAACTGGCGCGGGTGCTGGTCACATCCCTGCGCGATGGTTGCGATTTGCTGGATGTGGTTGGACGACGGCTGCAAATGCAGGTTTGATCCCGAAAAAACAAAATGGGCGACTTCCCTGCAGTCGCCCATTTTCATTGATATTGAAACTACCCAAACGTCAGAGCGAAAGGTGCTGCCGCGTGCTGTATTGCCTTCACCACATGAGGCGCCTGCTCCTGAAGCTCAGGGTAGCGCTTGAGCACCAACTCAACTGCCGCAAGCAATCGCTGAATACGCAACTCAGGATGTTCCACCTCACACGTCTGTGCAAATTCCAACAACCCCTGACGGGAAGCAAACAACGACTTGTTACCCACAAGGTCTAGCGCCAAAACATCTTCAGGGATGTAGGCCGTCGTATTAACGATGTCGTATGCCGGAGCGAGGCGGGCATCTCGTTGGGTCGGCTCCGAATAGAGCAAGCCAAAGTTCTTTAAATGAGCATCGCCGTTCCCAACGATGCAGCTCAGCGCTACGTAATCGAAAAGTTGATCAAGCGAGGTTCGTTGATTGTTTGCCGGGCAAAACAGCCGAATCGCTTTGGCTATGGCTGCATAGCTTTTGCTGTATTTCTGATCGGCCGAGAGCCCCATCAGTGCTGCCATGTCCTCGAAACCAATCGGGTTAAGCTGGTCGTCCCGATCAAAGCGACGCATGACAAACAGCTTTGCATTGTCGGACAGGTAAAACTGCGGGACCGGAATGCCCGCCTCCTTGGCAATGGACATGCAAAGGAACTCATTGATGGCCAGTCCTGGAAACTCATCCCGGCCACTCTTGATAATCAAGTCAGAGGTTTTCGAGGTGGCTCGTCGCAATTCGAAATCTTGCTGCTCCGGCACCAATACCTTCGGCTGAACCCCCGATATACCTGCCCGCAAAATATAGCGGTCAAGAAGGTCGGCGAAGATATCTTCCGCGCCATCCCACGTGAGAATTTCTTCGAGTTTTTCCCCTGGGAACTGCTGCTCACCCAACAGGGCATCAACCGTTTCGGAATGCACCTGAATCCTGCCAATAGGCGAACTGCTGCCCGAAAGAGCAAGCAACAACATTGGATCGACGTTCACGGTTTTCGCCAGGCGATTACGCAACTGCTCCAACATGTAGCCTTCGGGAAGATTCATCTGAAATACAGGGTGCAGATCCCGCCGACGAAACTCGTCAGCCCGCACGGGCATCGACAGACTGATTGCCGTGTTGGGCAAAGCATCTTCTTGATAGCGGAAAATATAATCATCGCCGCTGGTGAGGATTCGGCCGCTATGGCCCTCTGGAGTATTGACTTTGAGGGAGGTCATTTTCATTCGAACAACTCCCCAAGCTCTTCGAGGGTCGGCATGGTCGCCGGAGTAACGGTGAGCTCGCTGTCCAAAGCGCTCAAGATTCTTGCATAAGCGTTCATGGCAACAGTATCGGTACCTTTCTCGACAGCAATGACTTTCTGCCGCGTCAAACCGGCGAGCTCAGCAAGTCGAGCTTGTGTCAGACCACGCCTGATACGCGTTTCACGTATTTGGCTACCGAGTCGAGATACCAGAAGGGCGTATTCCATGTTCAGTTACCGTGACATTTATATTTAAATGTATCGTATGCAGAACATTATTGCGAATTTGCCTTACTCACCCGCCTCACCCCAACCCCCACCAATATCCCCAACACAATCGACACCAACGGCACCGCCCCCACCCAGGTCAGCGTCGGAAACACCAACAAAATCTGCGAGTCATTCCCACCGAGCATCATCGACGCGCCGGTCCCCATCAACACGCCCGCGAGCAAATGCCTGGCCGCTGTCATCGCGGCAAACCGCTGATAGTTGAACGTGCGGCGGTGCAACGTGTAACAGAGCATGCCCAGCATCAGCATGGCGAACACCGTCACACGCGGGGTAGTCAATGATGTGTCGCCCGAGCCCCGGAACGGTTGCGATAGATCGTAGAAAAACACGCTGGGCGTCCACAGCGGTTCGAAGGTGTAGAGGGCACTGGTCAAAGCCCCCAGCAGCAGGCTCGACAGCACCAGGTGTCTGTCGCCGTGAATCCGCACCAGGAACAGCAAAATCAGCAGCACGATGCCAATGACCAGCCAGTAATGACGGCTGGTGATCATCGGCATTTGCAGCGCCCGGTGTTCGGTCAGCATGTTCAAGTGATGCCACAGCACGATGCCCAGCACCCAGCCGAGGATGGTGAAGACCTTGTTGAGGTTGCCGCTGGCGAGCTTGGTGAGGGTGCCGACGCTGCATCCGTCGTTGAGCACCGAGGCGAGGCCGAACAACAGCCCGCCACCGACCAGTGACAGATAGCCAACCTCAGGGATGAACAGCGGCTGACTGACGCCAGACAGGGCGTAGAGCGGTGCGAGCAACAGACCAAACAAACCGCAACTGACCAGCGACACGAACAGAGTCGGCCGACGTTTGAGCAGCAGCCCCATGGCATTGACCAGGCACATGCCCATGCGCTGGGACACCCAGCCAATGAGGAACGCCAGCAGCAGTGAAACCGGCAATGAAAACACGGGGCTCCTTGTTTCCGGGTGATGGCAGCGAGTCGATGCCTGACAGACAGATTAGTCGCTGGGCAAACACTTCGGATGAACCCGTAAAGCCCTTCTACACTCATTTCGCAATCGCCCTACAACCCCTGTCGAATAGGCCCCCATGACCACCCTCACCGACCGTTTGAAGCAAGGCAAGGATGCGCGCAAGAAGTGTTCCCGCAGTTCGCAAGCAGCCTTGGGCAATGTCGACCGCGACCCAATACCGCTGATCAAGGCGTCGAGTGAAGGACGCGTCAAATCCCTGGTGGAGTTGCGCTACGGACGCATGCTGGTGTCACCTTTCACCTTCTATCGCGGCAATGCGCTGCTGCAGGCCCACGATTTGGCGGGCACCTCGAACATGGGGCTGGTGTCGCCGATTTGCGGCGATTGCCACCTGATGAATTTCGGCGGTTTCGCAACGCCTGAGCGCAACCTGCTGTTCAGCGTCAACGACTTCGACGAAGCCCATCCCGGGCCGTGGGAGTGGGACTTGAAACGCCTGGTCGCGAGCTTCCTGGTGGCCGCACGCGACTTGCGCCATGGGGAATCCGTTGAGGAAACGATCTGCCACGAGGTGGTGCACGCCTATCAGCAGACCATGCAGGAGTGCGCCGAACAGAGCTCGCTGGAAACCTGGTACGAATCCATCAGCTATGACGACCTGCTGGCGCAGGCCAACAAGAGCACCCTGGACCATGTGGAACGCGCCATCGCCAAAGCCGAACGGCGCACCCATGCCGAACTGCTGCCAAAAATCAGCGAACGAGACGCCCATGGTCGTCTGATCATTCGCGATGACCTGCCGGAAATTTTCCACCTGCACAAAAACACCACGCTGCTGGACGCCGATGACGACTGGTTACGCCTCTCGGACTGGCGTCCGCTCTACGACACCTTCATGCGCGACTATCGCGGCACCCTGCAAGCGGACCGCCGTGATCTGCTATCGCGTTTTCACGTTCAGGACATGGCGTTCAAAGTGGTGGGCGTGGGCAGTGTCGGCACCCGTTGCCTGGTGGCGCTGCTGACCGACGATCAGCAGTTCCCGCTGTTCCTGCAATTCAAGGAAGCACGACGCTCGGTACTCGCCGGCTACGTGCAGACCAGGTCGCGGGTGCGGCATGAGGGGCAGCGGGTGGTCGACGGCCAGCGGTTGATGCAATCGGCCAGCGACCTGTTCCTCGGCTGGACCACCGGTCCCAGCGGGCGACATTTCTATGTGCGGCAATTGCGCGATATGAAAATCTCCGCCGAACTCGAGACCTTCGATGGCGACGCATTCGCCGCCTATGGCCGGCTCTGCGGCCGGGCCCTGGCTCGCGCCCATGCCAAGTCTTCCGGGCACGCGGCGATGATCAGCGGCTACATCGGCAAGAGCGACGCACTGGCCGACGCGCTCTATAAATATGCCCAGGGCTATACCGAGCACAACGAGCGTGATTTCGAGCGATTCCAGCAAGCCTGCCGCAAGGGCCGCTTGCGGGCACGGTCGGAGGCCGACTTTGCCGCGGATCATTTGCCGTAGCGGTGTCGCAAGCTCCGGTACGGGGCTTTGAGCGAGATGAATTTTTCTTCACCCCACCACCCCGCGCCAGCCTGTACATTTCGCTCGCTCATTCAAGAAACTACGGTTTGCCCGCTCTCCCGCGGGCTTTTTTTTGCCTGCGGGTTTGCGCCCATCACTGTGCCACCTGCGCGACGCTCCCTTGCGATGGCTCGGGTAGCAAACAGCCTTTGGCCATCCACTGGCAGTCTCTGACCCAGCGAAAGCCGGATTCCAGATCGCCGCGGTCGTTGTAATACCCCAGCCTGAGTTGTGTGGCACTCAGGTCGAGTTTGGCAAAACCAGCCCGGGAGTCAGTAAAAGTGCTATCCGGTGTTGGCGTTTGCAAGGCAGACAGCCTCTTGCCACCGGCCCCGGAAATCACCCAAGCGGGTTCGCCTGCACGCAACAGCAATTGCTGGTTGTGATCATGACCCGACAAAAGCAGATCGACGTGGTTGCGTTGCAACACTGGCAAGAGCCACGTGAGCAGATTCGACTCCTCGTCATGCTTGCCTTGATTGCGCACCGGGTGATGGGACGCGGCTATTCGCCATACCGGTGCCGGTCCGGGTGCCTGGTACGCCTGATCGATCAAATCGATTTGCTGCTGCAAACTCTCACGTGGCGCCGAGGTGTCGAGGAACACCATCCGCACCAATGGCCGCCCGTCGACGTCACCGAAATCCTTGACGTAGAAATTCGCCGGCATCTGCCAACGGCCCGATCCCTTGTGCTGTTGGCCGTACTCGATCTCGTATTTTTGCGACACCGGGTAATCGTGGTTGCCCAGCACCGCGTAGAACGGCACATGGCTGAGCCAATGGCCCCAATAGACACGCTCGAATCGAGTTTCCCAGCGCAGATCGCGGGTGCTGGTCAATGGCTTGCCATAGAAGTTGTCACCGAGGAAAACCACCATGTCCAGGCGCCCCTCTTTGGACGCAACCCGCTCCATGGCTTGCCCCACCCGCCACTGTTGCAGGTCACCGCTACCCTGATCGCCCACCGCGATCATCGACACTGATGCAGGGTCCAGACCACTCAACGGAACGTACGGCGATGGTGGCGTAAACAGCCAGTAACCACCGGCCGCCAGTAGAAGAGCGAAGGCAATGCCAGGGCCAAGCGCGATCCTTCGGAGCACCAAACGTTTTGCAAAAATCGAGGTGTAATTTTTGCGTTTCAATCAGGAACTCACTGGGCTTGGAAAGCCAGACAGGGTGGCGAAATCAAAGTCGATTTTCACCCTCAATAGATCACAGCAGTTGTTCACGATTTGTTAAGAAATCGTTCCCTATACTTTTTTTCCAGCCTGTATTTTCGGCCTTCCTTTTTTCCGGTAGCCAAAAGTCATGTCGCGTCCTGTCCCACTGCTGTTTGCACTGTGTTGCCTGTTGTTTTTCTTCGCCCTTGGCAACCACCAATTGCAAGGCTCCACCGAAGCGCGGGTTGCCGGAATTGCCATGCAAATGCACCTGGATAATGACTGGGTGACACCTCGCCTGTTCAGCGAACCGTTTCTGGAAAAACCACCCTTGAGCGTGTGGCTCAATGCCGGGGCAATTCGCGCATTTGGCGGTACGCCGTGGGCCGTTCGCCTGACGTCTGCATTCGCCGGGCTGTTCAGTGTGTTGCTGTTGTACGCCATGCTGCGCCGGTTCGGCCGGCCCGTCACTGTCGCGTGGACGGCCGCGATTCTGCTGGCGACCATGGCCAGCTACTGGAGCAACGTGCGCGGTGTCGGTGAAGATGCGTTGCTCGCCCTCGGGGTGAGCACCGCGTTGCTGGCGTTCCTTGCAGGGCAACGACAAGCAAGCGTTAGCAATGGATTGCTATTTGCTGTAGGGATCGCCATCGCGACCTTGAGCAAAGGCGTGCTGGGCCTGGCCATGCCGGGGGTGGTGATCTTCGCGTATCTGCTGGCCACCAGCCTGATGGACAAGCGCCTGAACGTCGTGGGCTGGCTGCGGCCAGGTCTGCTGACGCTGCTGGGGCTGGTACCGCTGATGATCTGGCTCGCGATGCTGTACCAGCGCGGCGGTGCCCAAGCCGTGACCGAGGTGTTATTGACCAATAGCGTCGGTCGCTTCAGCGGTTCCTTCGTCGAAGCGGGGCATCACGAGCCGTACTATTACTACCTGGTCAAACTACCTCAGGCATTCTTGCCCTGGAACATTCTGGTGTACCTGGGCCTGTGGCATTTTCGTAAAAGCCTGGCGGCTAACCGTTACTTGCTGTTCTTTACCCTGTGGTTGCTGGCGCAATTTGTGATGCTGACGCTGGCGTCGAGCAAACGTACGGTGTACCTGATGTCGCTGACACCCGCTGCAGCGGTGGTCGCGGCCGAGTACGCGAGCGTCCTTTTCGAGCGCTTGAAGTCCCGTGAAGGTTCCTCGAGCTGGATCGGCCACATGGCCGGGTATCGTAACGGTCTGGCAGTTGGCACCCTGGCCGTGGTCATTTGCGGCTACTTCACCGCTGCACAATGGGCGATGCCCCGTGCCGACCGTACGCTGTCCTTCCTGCCGCTGACCGAACAGATCCAGTCGATGCAGGCCAACGGGCAGCAAGTTGCTCTGTACCAGGCCAGTGAAAGATTGGGCGGCGCCAGCGTGTTCTATACCCGCAGCGTGCTCAAAGGGCTGGATACCGAGTCGCAGCTTCATGAGTTTCTGGGTGCATCACCCGATCATGTCGCTGTGATCTCCGGCGGCACTGAGCCTGTTGCACCGTTGAAGGTACTCAAGACAATGAGGGTGGGGCGTCAGGCCTACTACTTCGTTGCCCAGTGAGGTACCCGCCACTTGTAGGAGCAGCCGGTCGACGTTCGATTGCTCGCGATGGCGGTAGAGCAACCAATGATGATTCTGACTGACCTACCGCTATCGCGAGCAATCGAACGTCGACCGGCTGCTCCTACAGTGGATCTTTGCTGCGCCCAACCCATGACTCACTGACATTTCCCCGGGCAACAAAAAACCCGCAGCCCTTTCAGGGTGCGGGTTTTTCAGTTCTACGCCAACTCAATTCACAGGTTGAGTCTGAGTCGCCGGCACCGCTGGTTGCGCTTTGGCGAGCACCGGCTGTTCCAGCCTCGCTCGCCCGTAAAACGCCAGCGCCGTCAGCAAACACGCCAGCCACACAAAGATCCCGGCCCAGAGGGTGTGGGACATGTAGTGCCAGCCTTGCAGCACCCGCGTTGTGCCGTAGATGAAACCGAGGGTCAATGAGCCGTACATGATCGCTTTGGAATAGCGCCAACGATAACGGCGAGCCACGAAGTACAAGGCCAGCATGGTGAAACCGCCCGACGCATGTCCGCCCGGCCAGCAGCGCCCCTCACCGGCGACTTTCAGCAGATCGAAGTTTTCATACCACTCAACGTGCTCCTGTTTGCCGCCGTACTGGGTGGTCTCGATCGGGCAATACACGCTGGTGTGGCCCTTGAGGTAGTGAATGACCCCGGTGCTGATGGAAAACGCGAACACCACGTAGAGAAAGTCGCGACGGTGCCGGGTGGCGAAGCGCAACACCGGTGCGACTTTGATTTTTTCCAGGAATGCGATGATTTTCGAGTGCTTTTCAGCCTTCAGGCGCGGCCAGAGAAATGACAGCAAGGCACCGATAATCGCAATTTCACCGGTCCAGTTGGGAATGATCCGTGCCCACTTGTGGGTGATTTTTTCGAACAGATGGATATGGTCCAACGGGTACGTCTGCGTCACCGGATCAAAAAAGTAATTGTTGAAAGCGATGTCGATGCTGGTCATGTCGAACATCAGAAACACCACGACCGCGCAGGCCAGCGGAATACCGAAATTCACCCAGTAAAAGCGGTAGCGAGAAGCGGTCAGCATTGTGAATCCTGATTCAGAAAGATGAAGGAAAAGCTCAACGAGTGGTCACCGAGCTCCAGTCGGAAGCTTCGATGAAGCCAAGCATGCGCGGAGTCTGCGGGGTTTCGGCGGAAATAAACAGAGAGGCGCCGTAACCCAGCGTCGATGCCGGCAAATTGAGGTCATTTTCCAGTTGCTCCATGCACTCGCTGTGAGTGACAAGAATCAGGTTGCGCCCGGCCACTTTGTGCGCCAGGGAGTCGCGCAGCATGGTGCCCTTGCAAATGATTAGCCAGTCTTCCCCCGTGCCAACCTTGTTGAACATGAAGTTGGCAGTCTGTGCCGTGCGCAGGATCGGGCTGTTGTAGATATCGGCCTTGTCCAGGCCAAGGTGTTTGAACTGTGCCCCGAGGCTCTCGGCAACGCTGCGAGAGCGCTCGGTAATGCCATCGTTGCCGACCAGGCAAGGTGCCGAGGAGTGATCGCAGCGCTCGACGTGACGCACCAGCACGATCATGTCGCCCTTGGCCCATCCCGTCATCAAAGCCTGTGCACCGGCTAAATTGCCGTGGGCCAGGTCCGGTGCGGTGGCCGGACGCAACAAAAATACGGTCAGCGGGATGACCAGCAGCGCCGAGGCCAGCACCACCGCCGCGTTGCGATAGCGGGTGAAGCGGTTCAGATCGATCGAGCGTTTTATCCCGAAAAGACTCAGTCTCAATTCCACATCAAGCCGCCTCGCCGGCACGCAACACCTCATTAGATCCCGAAAGACTAAAGAAACGTGCGTTGCCGGTGGGTGAAAGACATGTGAAAAAAAGCTTAAAGCATTGCAAATACCTTGTTACAGAATCCGCCGAACAAAAACCTTTAAGCTCCCGGGATTGCTGCCGATACATCCTGCTTACACAGCTTGGCGGCCCCAAAAAAAAACAATCTTCCAGCCAACCGACGATAGAGAAGTACCAAGTTCCTGGAGGAATGTGATGAATAGCTGGTTCGGCAACATCAGCGTGAACCTGAAACTGGGCCTGGGGTTTGGCCTGGTCCTGGCACTGACCTGCGTCCTCGCCCTGACCGGCTGGACCAGCCTGGGCGGGTTGATCGACCGCAGTAACTGGATGAGCGACATCACCCAGCTCAACGCCGGCCTGACCAAGTTACGCGTCGTTCGCCTGCAATACATGCTGACCAATGGCGACGAAACCGCCGCGCAGAGTGTGCAGACCACCCTCGACGCCTTCTCGGCCCAGCAGCAAGCCCTGCAGGAGAAGTTCAAGAGCCCGGAAAACCTCAAACTGCTCAGAGAACAGGGCGCCGTCATCGACACCTACAAGACGTCCCTGGGCAAGATGCGCAACGCCTATCGCGCCGGCAACAGCGCCCGTGATGCCATGAGCACCAGCGCCGAAACCGCCAACACGCTGATCAATGACATCAACACCCGCGTGCAGCAAATGCCGCTGAGCGACCAGCGCTTCGAACAGTTCCAGGCCATCACTGCGGCCAAGGAAGCGTTCCTGCTGGCTCGCTACGAAGTGCGCGGCTACACCGCCAGTACCAATGTCGAGACCGAGCAAAAAGCCGTCGGCCAACTGGACGCCGCCATTGCCAGCCTGAAACCGCTGAATGCGCATTTCGCCGATTCCCAACAAGACGCCCTGCGTCAGCTGGAAACTGCGCTGGGCAACTACCGAAGCGCCTTGCGGGCCTACAAGGCCGCCAGCAAAGACGCGGTGCAGGCGCGCAAGGAAATGACCGACCAGGGTGCCGCCATCGTGGCCCAGAGCGATCAGCTGTATCAGATCCAGCTCGACCGCCGGGACGCCGAAAGCGCCCAGGCACGTACCCTGCAACTGATCAGCACATTGCTGGCGTTGCTGGTGGGCATCATTGCCGCCGTGGTCATCACTCGCCAGATTACCCGTCCACTGCGCGAAACCCTGGCGGTGGTCGATCGCATCGCCAGCGGTGACCTGTCCCAGAACGTTCTGGTTACCCGCCGCGACGAACTCGGCGTGTTGCAGCAAGGCATTGCGCGCATGGGCGTGACCCTGCGCGACCTGATCAGCGGCATCCGCGACGGCGTGACCCAGATCGCCAGCGCCGCCGAAGAGCTGTCAGCCGTGACAGAGCAGACCAGTGCCGGGGTTAACAGCCAGAAGGTCGAGACCGATCAGGTCGCGACCGCCATGCACGAGATGACCGCCACCGTGCAGGAAGTCGCGCGCAACGCCGAAGAAGCCTCGCAAGCCGCTGCGGCGGCGGATGGCGAAGCCCGTGAAGGTGACAGAGTGGTCAACGAAGCCATCGCCCAGATCGAGCGTCTGGCCAGCGAAGTGGTACGTTCCACCGAGGCCATGAGCGTGCTGCAACGGGAAAGTGACAAGATCGGCAGCGTCATGGACGTGATCAAGGCCGTGGCGGAGCAGACCAACCTGCTGGCGCTCAACGCCGCCATCGAAGCGGCCCGCGCCGGTGAAGCCGGTCGTGGTTTTGCCGTGGTGGCCGACGAGGTCCGCGGTCTGGCCCAGCGCACGCAGAAATCCACCGAGGAAATCGAAGGTCTGGTGGCCGGCCTGCAGAACGGCACGCAACAAGTGTCGGCGGTGATGAACAACAGCCGCACCCTCACCGACAGCAGCGTGGCCCTGACCCGCAAGGCCGGCGAGTCGCTGGAGAACATCACCCGCACGGTGTCCAGCATACAGTCGATGAACCAGCAGATCGCCGCCGCTGCCGAACAGCAAAGCGCCGTGGCCGAAGAGATCAGTCGCAGCATCATCAATGTGCGCGACGTGTCCGAACAGACTGCTGCTGCGAGTGATGAAACGGCTGCGTCGAGTGTTGAACTGGCGCGGCTGGGGAATCAGTTGCAGATGATGGTCAGTCACTTCCGCGTCTGACGTTCAGTCAGCGCTAAATGATAGATCCAATCGCGAGCAGGCTCGCTCCCACAATGAATCTGTGTCGTCCACAAAGACTGTACACAGCATCCAGACCCTGTGGGAGCAGGCTGCTGGCACATCATGCCGGGGTAGCCCTGAGCGACTGGCGAACGGTTTTAAACACAAATCGCATTGGTAAACACCAACCGATTGCCAAACGGATCGCTGATGATCATGTCCTGGCTACCCCAGGGCATGGCCTGGATCTGTGGAGGTGCAAACGCATACGCCTTGGCCAGCAATTGCTGCTGGAAGGCTTCCAGTTCGTCGGTCTCGATGCGCAAGGCCGAGCCGGGCGTGCTGTCGCCGTTGTGTTCGGACAGGTGCAGCACACACTCACCCCGTGAGACTTGCAGGTACAACGGGAAGCTGGCTTCTAAACGGTGCTGCCAATCGATCTTGAAGCCCAGGAAGTCGACGTAGAACCCCACTGCCTCGGCTTCGTTGAAAATGCGCAGGACCGGAGTGGTTTTGCCGAAGCTCATCGGGTTGCTCCCTGTAGGAGCGAGCCGGCTCCGGGCGGCGCTCCGACGATGGTCGTTAACGATAACGCGTTTTGACTGGCTAAACGCGGCGCCTTCGACTCCATCGCGAGCAGGCTCGCTCCTACATGATTGAACAGCATTAGGTTGTCGGGTTTGATATCAGTCCTTCGGCCTGGAAATGCCATTCTTTAATCTCAATATGCCATCACTGTGGCGAAATCCTCGAAACTCACTGAAACCCCGTACGCAAATCCCCTTCCCGAGCCAGGAACCGCCCTTCCCTGCGCCCGTTGGTCTGACCATCGCGGTAACTCAACGCACCGTTGACCCATACGCCCTCGATGCCTTGCGCCGCCCGCTGCGGATCGTTGAAATCGGCGACATCACGGATGGTCGCCGGATCGAACAACACCAGGTCGGCCCAATAACCTTCGCGGATTTCACCGCGTTCCTTCAAACCGAAACGCGCCGCCGACAACCCGGTCATTTTGTGCACGGCGGTGTGCAACGGGAACAATCCGACGTCGCGACTGAAATGTCCGAGCACCCGGGGGAATGCGCCCCACAAGCGTGGGTGCGGAAACGGGTCTTCCGGCAAGCCGTCGGAGCCGACCATCGACAGCGGATGCGCGAGGATTCTGCGCACATCCGCTTCATCCATTCCGTAGTACACCGCACCGGCCGGTTGCAGTTGGCGAGCGGCATCCAGCAACGGCAAACTCCATTCGGCGGCGATGTCCATCAGGTCGCGGCCGCCCATTTCCGGGTGCGGGGTCGACCAGGTGATGGTAATGCGGTGGGCATCGGTCACCTGCTTGAGGTCCAGGGTCGATGAGCTCGCCGCATATGGATAGCAATCGCAGCCCACCGGGTGGGTTTTCGCGGCCTGTTCGAGTGACGCCAACAGTTGCGGACTACGCCCCCAGTTGCCGGCACCGGCACATTTGAGGTGGGAAATGATCACCGGGCTTTGTGCATGGCGACCGATCTGGAAGGCCTCGTCCATGGCCTCCAGCACCGGTTCGAATTCGCTGCGCAAATGGGTGGTGTAGACCGCCCCGAACGCCGTCAATTCTTCGGTCAGTTGCATCACTTCATCGGTGGATGCCGAGAACGCGCTGGCATAGGCGAGTCCGGTGGACAGGCCCAACGCGCCGGCCTCAAGGCTTTCGCGCAGTTGCTCGCGCATCGCGCTGATTTCGTCTGCCGTGGCGGTGCGGAGCAGGTCGTCGAGATGATTGCTGCGCAATGCCGTATGGCCGACCAGCGCCGCGACGTTCAGCGTGGTGTTCGCCGCTTCGACCGCCGCGCGGTAATCGCGGAAGGTCGGATAAACGAACGCCGTAGCCGTGCCGAGCAGGTTCATCGGGTCCGGCGGATCGCCGCGCACACTCACCGGCGAAGCACTGATCCCGCAGTTGCCGACGATCACCGTGGTCACGCCCTGGCTGAGCTTGGGCAGCATCTGCGGTTGGCGAATCACCACGGTGTCGTCATGGGTGTGCACGTCGATGAAACCTGGCGCCAGCACATGGCCCTGCGCGTCGATTTCATCGCTGGCGTGTGCATCGCGCAAGTCGCCGATACGCTCGATGCGCCCGTTGAGAATGGCCACGTCGGCGGGGTAACCGGGGCTGTTGCTGCCGTCGATGATCAGGGCGTTGCGAATCAGCGTGTCGTACAGCATGTCAGTCTCCCAGCGGTAACTGATCGTCGCCGCCGCGGTATTCGTCGAGGACGAGTTTATTACGCTCAGTCGTGTTGCATCCTGGCGCGCTTGAGCAATTTCTTGCAACGCTCGGACAAATGCAGCACCCGCAGATGCTTGCCGGCCTTGGCGTAGCGCTCGCGCAAGGTGCCCAGCGCAGCGATGGCCGAGTAGTCGACAAAACTCAGGTGCCGGCAATCCAGCGTCACTTGCACCGGGTCATTGGCCGTATCGAACTGATTGAGAAACGGTGTGGTCGAGGCGAAGAACAGCGTGCCATGCACCCGGTACAGCTTGCTGCCGTCGTTCTCCAGGTGGCTGTCGGCATACAGCTGACGGGCCTGCTGCCAGGCAAAGTTCAGCGCCGCAATGATGATGCCGCAGAGCACCGCAATGGCCAGATCGGTGAAAACGGTAATCACCGTCACCGCGATGATCACCAGCACGTCATTGAGCGGCACTTTGTTCAGCACCCGCAACGAGGCCCAGGCGAAGGTCTGTTGCGACACCACGAACATCACCCCGACCAGCGCGGCCAATGGAATGCGCTCGATCAGCGGCGACAGAAACAGAATGAACAGCAGGATCGACACCCCGGCCACCAACCCGGACAAGCGCCCGCGCCCGCCGGAACTGAGGTTGATCACGGTCTGGCCGATCATCGCGCACCCGCCCATGCCGCCGAACGCACCGGACACCAGATTCGCCGCCCCCAGCGCCACGCACTCGCGATCCGGGTAACCACGGCTCTCGGTGATTTCGTCGGTGAGGTTCAGGGTCAACAGGGTTTCCAGCAACCCGACCAGCGCCATCAGGATCGCATAGGGCGCGATGATCCGCAGGGTGTCCAGATTCCACGCGATGTCCGGCAGCGCCAGCGTCGGCAAGCCACCGGCAATGTGCGCCATGTCGCCCAGGGTGCGGGTCGGCAGGCCAAGCAGATACACCGCCAGGCCCACACCGAGAATCGCCACCAGCGCCGGCGGCACCGTACGGGTCAGGCGCGGCAGCACATAGACAATGGCCATGGTCACCGCGACTAGCCCGAGCATCATGTACAGCGGCGCACCGCTCAACCAGGCCTCACCACTCTTGAAGTGCTCCAGTTGCGCCAGCGCAATGATGATCGCCAGGCCGTTGACGAAGCCGAGCATCACCGGGTACGGCACCATGCGCACCAGCTTGCCGAGCTTGAGCAGCCCGAACGCCATCATGATCAACCCGCCCAGCAACACCGTGGCCAGCAGATACTGCACACCGTGCTGAACCACCAGCGCGACGATCACCACGGCCATCGAGCCGGCCGCGCCGGACACCATGCCGGGTCGCCCGCCAAACAGCGCGGTCAGGGTGCAGATGATGAATGCGCCATAAAGCCCCATCAGCGGATTGAGATGAGCCACCAGCGCGAAGGCGATGCATTCGGGCAACAGGGCGAAGGACGTGGTAAGTCCGGCCAGGACATCGGCGCGTAGACGTTTTGCTTTCATGAGGGATCGCACACAGGGAGAGACGAGAAAAGAGTGTGCGGATGTTACGGAATCGAGGGCGGCGCGGCCAGTTGCAGGGACTACGAAATCGCCATCGCGGGCAAGCCCGCTCCCACAGGTACTGTGTTGTTCGCCAACTTCGTGAACAACACAAAACCTGTGGGAGCGTGGCTTGCCCGCGATGAACGGTGACGCGGTCTAAAGCAAACTCACACCATCTCGTCGCGAATCCACTCCACTGCCGACGTGCGCTTCGGCACCCAGCCCAGCAACTCTCGTGCATGTTTACCGCGCACCCGGCTGTTGGAGCCCAAACCATAATTGGCCATTTCATAGCCCCACTCGGCCTCCGCGTCCTTGAGCGCCCAGTCTTGCGGTTCGCCCAGGTTCAGCGCCTGGGCCATGGCGGTGGTCATGTCGATGAATGATGCTTCACCGCTTTCAACAAAGTAGAAGGTGCCGGGTACGTTTTCAGTCAGCGCCAGCAGGTACAGCGCAACCACGTCCTCGATGTGCACATTGGACCAGATGTTACGGCCCGGGCCGACATGGCGCACCACACCGCTTTTGCGCGCCTGTTTGAGCAGGCGCGGCAACTGCACGCTGTCGCGATGGACGCCCAGGCTGTGACCGTAGATCAGGGTGTTGCAGATCACCGCCGAGTTCACCCCGTCCATGGCCGCCGCCAGGATCAGATTATCGATGGCCACGCGCGCGGCCTTGTCGACCGTCGGTTCCGGCAGGTTGTCTTCGAAGTAGATGACATCACTGGATTTACCGCCCGAGGCATCCCCGACGATGCTCGAACCGCTGGTGTGCAGGAACACTTTGCCAGAACCGCGCAGGGCATCGAGCAAGGCTTCCACAGCGCCACGATGGTCGCTGCTGGCCGCGTTGATCACCGCGTCGGCAGCCAGCGCCTGATCGGCCAACAGGTCGCTGTCGTCCAGACTGCCCACCACCGGAGAAATGCCCAGTGCGCACAGTTGATCGGCTTGTTCGGCGCTGCGTACCAGGCCGGTGACATTGTGGCCGGCCTGGACCAGGCCTGTAGCGATGGAACCGCCAATAAAACCGGCAGCGCCGGTAACGAATACGTTCATGGAGAAACTCCCTGCGTTGATAAGTGATGCAAGGAGTATCAAGGAGTGATCACTGTCGAAAAATGTCCTCTGACCCAATTCACTTTTGCGCAGGAGTCACGAATCAGCCCTTGAAGTCTGCGCTCGCATAATCCGCCAATTTGCCCTGGATAAAGTCCAGGAAGCATTGAATCCGCAGGGCCAGCTGCGAATTTCGGTAGTACACCGCGTTGATCGGCTGGCGATAGCCGCTGTTGAATTCGGCCAACAACACTTTCAAGCGTCCGGCACGAATGTCTTCGATGGTCATGAAATGCGACAGGCTGGCGATGCCCTGGCCATCCAGTGCGAGATGGCGGATGGTTTCGCCGCTCGATGCGCTGATCGACGCCTGGATCGGCCAGCGATCGCCATGCACATAACGCAGCGGCCATTGGTTGAGACCTTCGTTCTGGGTGAACCCCAGCAATGTATGGTGGGTCAGGTCAGCCACGACTTGCGGCGAGCCGTGCTTTTCCAGATAGCCCGGGCTGGCGACGATGTGCAGCGGGCTGCAACCCAGGGAGCGGGCATGCAATGTCGAGTCGGTCAGGGTGCCGATGCGGATGGCAATGTCAGTGCTCTGCTCCAGCAGGTCGATGATCAAATCGTTGCTGTTGAGTTCGAGCTGGATGTCGGGGTAGAGCCTGCGGAATTCATCGATGTAGGGCACGATGGCGTGCAGCATGAAAGGTGACGCCGCGTTGATCCGCAGCCGCCCGGACGGCGTTTGCTGGCGTGAGGACAGGCGCTCTTCGAGCTCGTCCATCTGATCGAGAATCCGCTTGGCGTGTTCGAAGAAATACTTGCCCTCCTCGGTCAGATCCATGCGCCGCGTGGTGCGATTGATCAGCGTGGTGTCGAGCTTGGCCTCCAGCCGCGACAGCGTGCGACTGACCGCCGAAGGTGTTTGCCCGACCTGCTCGGCGGCCGCAGAAATCGACCCGCATTCAATCACGCAGACGAAAACCTGCAATTCATCGGATCTGGCTTTCACGTGTGTCCTCGTTTGCGAATCGGCGCTGCGATCTTCCTGGCCGTTGCATCGGATAGTAGCCGAGCGTCATGCCTTGAGGCCAAACACCTCAGCCAAATGCCGCTCATAGCGCGCCACGTCGCCTTCGATGTTCGGACGCTTCATCACGTCCACGCACAGGAACGTCGGCAAACCGGTCATACCCAGGAACTCGTTAGCCTTGTGGAACGGGAAGTACACCGCGTCCACGCCCTTGGCTTCGAAGAAGTCGGTCGGGTCGTCGAAGGCTTGCTGCGGGGCGTTCCAGGTCAGCGACAGCATGTACTGCTTGCCGTGAATCAGGCCGCCGCTGCCGTACTTCTGCGACGCATCCGAACGGGTACGACCGTCGCTGGCATAGAGGCTGCCATGACCTTCGGTAAAGACTTCGTCGATGTACTTCTTCACGGTCCACGGCGCGCCCATCCACCAGCCAGGCATCTGGTAGATGATCACGTCGGCCCAGAGGAACTTGGCCACTTCTTCGGCGACGTCATAACCCTCGTCGATGAAGGTGGTTTTGACATCCACGCCGCCGCGATCCAGCACGCTCAACGCGACTTCATGCAGGGTGGCGTTGTAGCGGCCGTCGGAGTGCGCAAATTTTTTGCCGCCATTGAGCAACAGGACTTTTTTCATGGGAGGTCTCGGGAAGGGTCGGGAATCGGATGGCGGTAGAGTACCGACCGGCCTCGCGCGGAATAAGCGCCGATTTGGCAAAATTCATTTGACCTACAAGCACGAATCAACAGTCGATTGTTGCCTTAGACTGGGCCAGTTCTGACTTGAGGAGAGATGTAGATGAGTGAAATCCAGGGCTTCATCCTGCACGCCAAGACCCGCCCGGAAAAATCCGACGCCTTCGAAGCATTTTTCAGCGGCTATGTGCAAGCCAGCCGCGCCGAGCCTGGCTGCATCGAATACCACATGCTGCGCGACAAACAGGACCCGACCCTGTTCATCTTCTACGAGATCTGGCAATCCCGGGCCCACCTCGACGTGCACTCGAACCTGCCGCACATGAAGCAGTTCCTCGAGCAGCGCGATGAATACCTGGAGCGGGACTTCGAGATCCGCGCCATCGACATGATCAGTCCGTCGTCCGCTAGCCGCTGATCAGCAAATGGCCGCCGAGCACACCCAGGCCAACGAAGAACACGCGCTTGAACCACAGGCCGCTGATCCGCTGGCGCAGCGATTGCCCCAGCCACATGCCGAGCATGGCCGGGATCAGCGCCAGCAGCGATGCGTTCAACTCGCCCCCGCCGAGCGCGCCACGCCATAGCAAGCCACCGGCCAGGGCCAGGGTCGAGACGGTGAACGACAGGCCCAGCGCCTGCACCAGCTCATCCTTGCTCAAGCCCAGCGCTTGCAGATAAGGCACCGCCGGAATCACRAACACGCCGGTGGCCGAAGTGATGACGCCGGTCAGCACGCCGCACAGCGGACCGAGCCAGCGTTCGCTGCGCCGACCCACGCGCAGAGTCGGCAGGAACAAACCGCTCAGCGCATACAGCAACAATGCCGCCCCCAACCCCCGCACCACCCAATGGCCACCGCTCATGCCGATCCATAGCGTGCCAGCCCCGGTGCCGATGAAAATCGCCAGCAGCATCGGCCACAGCCGTTTGACCAGCCCCGACAGATGCCCGCCGAATGCCAGTTGCCATACGTTGGTCAGGGTCGCCGGAATGATCAGCAGCGCCGTAGCCTGCGTCGGTGCCATAGCCAGACCGAGCAGACCCATGGCAACGGTGGGCAGTCCGAGACCGATCACGCCCTTGATCATGCCAGCCAGCACAAAGGTGCCGATAACCAAGAGTGAAAGGGCCAAACCAAGATTTTGATAAAACGCCGAGAGTGTATTCATGGGGCTATGGTGAGCCCGCGGAGGGTGATTGAAAATCTGCCATATACTGAGGTTGCCTCTCTCCGCACAAGAGGCTGAATAATCGGGTGCGGCATCTGTCGTCATCGCGAGCAGGCTCGCTCCCACAGTGGTTATGTGTCGTTCACAAATCCCCTGTGGGAGCGAGCCTGCTCGCGAAGACGCCCTTCCAGACAACATTCAACTTGAGATTGTTGTAATGCACTTCGACCTGACCGACCTGCGCCTGTACCTGAACATCCTCGACACCGGCAACATCACCGCCGGCGCCGCACGCAGTCATTTGTCCCTGGCAGCGGCCAGCGCGCGAATTCGCGCCATGGAGGCGTCGCTGGGCGTCGAGTTTCTTCAGCGCAATCGTCGTGGGGTCAGCCCGACGCCGGCCGGCAATGCCCTGGCCCGACACGCCCGGGTTCTGTTGCAACAGGCCGAACGCCTGCAACAGGAACTGGCCGAGTACGCCCAGGGCGTCAAAGGCCAGGTGCGGCTGCTGTGCAATACCACGGCGATCACCGAGTACCTGCCAGAGTTGCTCGCGGATTTCCTGCACAGCCATCCCAACCTCGACATCGACCTGCAGGAACTGCCCAGCACCCGCATCACCCATGCCTTGCGCCAGGGCGCGGCGGACCTCGGCATCGTTTCCGACGCGGTGGACACCGATGACTTGCAGACACGACCGTTCCGCGATGATCCGCTGGTGCTGATCATGCCCCGCGAACATCCCTTGGCACAGGCGACCTCAGTGAGCTTCAACGACACCCTGCATTACGACTACGTTGGCCTGAATGCCAACAGCGCGCTGGCGGTTTATCTGGAAGAGCAGGCGCTTCACGCCGGCCTGCGCATGCAGATTCGAATCCGCGCCGATGGCTTCGATGGCGTGATGCGCATGGTCGCCCGTGGGGCGGGCCTGGCAATCGTACCGCTGGCCGCGGTCGAACGCAGGTCAAGTGGACAGTCCTTCAAAAGCCTAGCCCTGCAAGAGCCCTGGGGTCAACGCAAACTGTTGCTCTGTGCCCGGGACTTCGCCGCATTACCCGGCTATGCCAAGGCCCTGCTGCACGCCTTGACTCTCCCCTGAGGGGCAGACTTTATCCTTGAGGTTTGATCTTCAAGGACAACGATGATGGGCAAACGAATACTGGTGATCCTCGGGCATCCATCAAGCAATAGCTTCTGCGCCGCCCTTGTCGAGCGTTACACACAGTCGGCAGTGCGTGCCGGGCATGAGGTGCGTCAATTGTTTCTGGGCAGCATGGATTTTGACCCGGTGCTGCGTGAAGGCTATCAGCAGGTCCAGCCGCTGGAAGCCGACTTGCGTAACGCCCAGGCCGATATCCTGTGGGCCGAACAACTGACGCTGGTTTATCCGATCTGGTGGGGTGGCGTACCGGCCTTGCTCAAGGGCTTTTTCGATCGGGTGTTCTTGCCGGGTTTCGCTTTCAAGTATCGCCAGGGCAAAGCCTTCCCCGACAAACTCCTGCGCGGCCGAACCGCCCATTTGCTGGTGACCATGGACACACCGCCCTGGTACTACCGATGGATCTACCGCATGCCCGGTTTGCATCAGGTCCGCAAAACCACGCTGGAATTCTGTGGCATCAAGCCAACCCGAACCCTCACCTTCGGGCCAATTCTCGGCGCCAGCGCAGACCGGCATGCGGCCTGGTTGCGGCAAGCCGAAGCTATCGCCAGCGCTTGAGTCGGTCGATAATGCACCGAGCTTTACCCTCGGAGAAAAGGACCTTCCCATGTACATCGGCCAAGCCGCGCAACGTTCCGGAACCACTGTCAAAAGCATCCGTCACTACGAGTCGATTGGCCTGCTGCCTGCCGCTCGCCGTCAGGGCAAGTACCGCATCTATGACCAGCACAGCGTCGACCTGCTGATGTTCATCAAATGTGCCCAGCAACTGGGGTTCAGGCTCAAGGAATTGCAGTCGGTCTTCGCCGGACATCAGGCCCCGCAGTTGCCATGGGAACGGGCACATCAGGTTCTTGCCAGCAAAAAACAGGAAATCGCCGAGCGGATAGCGGCATTGTCGCAACAGCACTCGCAATTGGTCGAGTTCGAGAACAGCCTCGAACAATCCAGGCGCGACTGCCCCCTGAACAGTCTTTGAGGACCGTGCGTTTCTGGACAGCTCAGTGTCGAGCACAGACAACTGATGATTGGACAAGCGCTATAGGGTGCGACTTCAGTTCTTGAGCCCACTGCCCGGAGTCATCATGACCGCACCGATTACCGTTCTTCGCGACACCCACCCGCTGCCCGTGCTCGACGCCTGCAAATGGGAAAAACTCGAAGGCGACCCGCACACCGTCAACCTCAATGCCTACACCAGTGAAGACGGCAGCAAGATCATGGGCACCTGGATCTGCACGCCGGGCAAGTGGTACGTGGAATATGTGAAGTGGGAGTACTGCCACTTCCAGGAAGGCTACTGCATCATCACCCCGGAAGGCATGGCGCCGATCCACCTGCGCGCCGGCGACATTTTCGTCATCGAGCCCGGGATGAAAGGCACCTGGGAAGTGGTGGAAACCGTGCGCAAGTATTTCGTGTTTGCCTGATACAAAAAAACCGGGGGATCACCCGACGTGATCTCCCGGTCAAAAGTCCATAGGTAAACGCCGTACCCTGTGGGAGCGAGCTTGCTCGCGATAGCGGTGGGTCAGTCACCATCAATGTCGACTGTAACGACCTCATCGCGAGCAAGCTCGCTCCCACAGTTTTTTGCCACAGCCTTGCTATTGCGGCTTGCGATAGCCGTTGATAATCGCCGAGAAGTCCTTGCCACCCTCCCCACGCAAACTCATCGCCTGATACAACTGCTGGGCCACCGCGCCGAGTACCACCGGCTGGTGCGCCTGACGCGCCGCTTCTGTGGCCAGCCCCAGATCCTTGAGCATCAGTTCGGCACCGAAACCACCGGTGTAACCGCGCGACGCTGGTGCCGTTTCAACGATGCCCGGCCACGGGTTGTACATCTCCGAACTCCAGCAACGCCCGGTGGAACTGTTGATGATGCCCGCCAGCACCTTGGTGTCGATGCCCAGGGCATCGCCAAGCGCCATGGCTTCGCTGACGCCGACCATGGAAATCCCCAGCAGCAGGTTGTTGCAGATTTTAGCGATTTGCCCGGTGCCGACCTCACCACAATGGACGATGTTGCGGCCCATCTGCGCCAGCACCGGTTGCAGGGTGGCGAACAGTTCAGGCGTGGCGCCGACCATGAAGGTCAGCGTCCCGGCGGCTGCACCACCGGTGCCGCCAGAGACCGGTGCATCGGCCATGGCCACACCCTGTTTGGCAGCGGCGGCGGCTACGTCCCGCGCGGTCTGCGGATCGATGGTGCTGCAATCCACGGCCGGCACGCCTTTGCCGATACCGGCGAGCACACCATCTTCACCCAGCCACACACTGCGTACATGCACCGCGGCAGGCAGCATGGTGATGACCAGCTCGGCGCCCTCTGCCGCTTCGCGGGCCGATGCACTGATGCTACCGCCCAGTTGTTCCAGCTCCGCCAGCACGGCTTTGTTCAGGTCCACCAGGCGCAGTGCATGGCCGGCCTTGATCAGGTTGCGCGCCATTGGCGCGCCCATGTTGCCCAGACCGATAAAAGCGATTTTCATGTCCGGCTCCTTATCGCAGGTTGATGGTGGTGTTCACACCGTCGTTGACGCTGTCGTCATCGAACCAACGACTGGTGACGGTCTTGGTCTGAGTGTAGAACTGCACCACTTGCTTGCCGTACGGGCCGAGGTCGCCGAGCTTGGAACCGCGCGAACCGGTGAAGCTGAAGAACGGCACCGGCACCGGAATCGGGATGTTGATGCCGACCTGGCCGACGTCGATTTCGTTCTGGAATTTACGTGCCGCCGCGCCGCTCTGGGTGAACAGGCCCGTGCCGTTGCCGAACGGGTTGGCGTTGACCAGGGCGATGGCCTCGTCGAGCGTATTAACCTCCAGTACCACCAGCACCGGGCCGAAGATTTCCTGGGTGTAGATCTGCATGTCGGTGGTCACGCCGGAGAACAGGGTCGGGCCGACAAAGTTGCCCTTCTCGTAACCGGGAACCGTGATCTCGCGACCGTCCAGCTCCAGTTTCGCGCCTTCCTTGATGCCGCTTTCGATCAGGTCGAGAATCCGCGCCTTGGCCTTTTTCGAAATCACCGGGCCGACATCAGTGCCTGGCTCGCTGCCGGCATTGACCTTGAGCTTTTGCGCCAGCGCCTTCAGATCCGGCAACCACTGCTTGGCCGCGCCCACCAGCACCACCACCGAGGTGGCCATGCAGCGTTGACCGGCAGCGCCGAAGCCGGCACCCACCAGCGCATTCAGCGCTTGTTCGCGATTGGCGTCCGGCAGCACCACGGCGTGGTTCTTGGCGCCCATCATCGATTGCACGCGCTTGCCGTGTTTACCGGCCAGGTCGTAGACGTGAGTACCGACGGCGGTCGAACCGACGAAGGAAACCGCTTTGATGTCTTTATGGGTGCAGAGCCCGTCCACCACGTCCTTGCCACCGTGCACGACGTTGAGCACGCCGGCCGGAATGCCCGCTTCAATCGCCAGTTCCACCAGGAGCATGGTCGACATCGGGTCCTGTTCGGACGGCTTGAGCACGAAGGTGTTGCCGCAGGCGATGGCCATCGGGAACATCCACAGCGGGATCATCGCCGGGAAGTTGAACGGGGTAATGCCTGCGCACACGCCGATTGGCTGGCGCAGGGTGTAGGTGTCGACGCCACCGGCGACGTTTTCAGCGAACTCGCCCATTTGCAGGCTGCCGATGGAGCAGGCGTGCTCGACCACTTCCAGGCCACGGAAAATATCGCCTTCAGCGTCGGCAATGGTCTTGCCCTGCTCGGCGCTAAGGACCGCGGCGATACGCTTGGAGTGTTCGCGAATCAGCGCCTGGAGCTTGAGCATGATGCGCATGCGCGCACCGATCGGGGTCAGCTTCCAGGTCTGGAAGGCACGATGGGCTGCGCTGATGGCCGCGTCGACTTCTTCGGCGGTGGCAAACGGCACTTTGGCCAGCACTTGCTGGGTCGCCGGGTTGACGATGTCGTGCCATTCGGTGGACTTGGATTCGACCCACTGGCCGTCGATCAACAGCTTGACCTTCTGCACGGTGGTTTCGTTGGGCGTGAGCGATGCGTTCATGTGGGTCTCCAGATCTTTGCTTTTTTTATTGAGAGCTATCTTGGGAGCCGGGGCGAGATAGTCGCCCTGAGATGAGCCATGTGTCGCGAATTGGTTGTCGGACTGTTTTTGGAGTATAGATGTGCAAACTTCTAATAAGAACGCACATAAAAACCGGTCCAACATGCAAAAAAACATCACCTCCCTCGGCTCGTTGAACTGGGATGACCTCAAATTTTTCCTTGAAGTCGCCCGCACACGCAAAGCCAGCACCGCGGCCAAGCGCCTGGCGGTGGACTACACCACAGTGTCGCGACGCATCAGTTCCCTGGAAACGGCGCTGGGCACATTGCTGTTCGAAAAATCCCRGACCAACGGCTTTGTCCTGACCGCCGAAGGCCAGCGGTTGATGGGGTATGCCGAGTCGATCGAAAGTACCCTGCACATGGCGTGCGAACAGGTTTCCGGGTCCGGCGTGGCACTGTCCGGTCATGTGCGCATGGGCTGCACCGAAGGCTTCGGCAGCTTTTTCATCACGCCGCAGCTGAGCCACTTCGTCGACACCTACCCGGCGATCTCGGTGGATATCCTGCCGCTGCCGCACTTCATCAGCCTGTCCAAGCGCGAGGCCGACATCGTCATTGCCCTGGAGCGTCCGGAGCATGGCCCGTATGTCTGCTGCAAACTGTGCGACTACCGGCTGCAGCTGTACGCGACCCAGGATTATCTGGACAACCACCCGCCGATCCGCCGCCCGGCAGACTTGGCGAAACATTCATTTATCAGTTACGTCGACGACCTGGCGTTCAGCTCGGAGCTGTTGTACCTGGCCAACGTATTGCCCGGCGCCAGCGCCAATCTGCGCAGCACCAGCGTGATCGCGCAGTTCGTGGCGGCGCAGCAAGGACGCTCACTGGCGATCCTGCCGTGCTTCCTCGCCACTCAGGACCCGCGCCTGCTGCCGGTGTTGCCGCAGGAAATCAATATCACCCGACAATTCTGGATGTACTGCCGCGAAGACCTGCGCAAGCTCAAGCGGATCACCCTGTTGTGGGATTACATCCGCCAGGTGACCGAGCAGAATCAGGGCCTGCTGATGGGAGAAAGCCGGGAGATGCTGTTTGCGGAGGCATGAAACTTCAAGGAATTAGGTAGGGGCATCGTAACGAGGCCAACAGTCCTTTGCCAACGGTTTGTAACAGAGGTTGGTACGCAACTTGTAACACCTCGCCGCCGTGGGTCCACAGAATGTGTGGAGCCTTTTAATCGGCATCGAGGTCGCGTAAAGCCCCCATACAGGCACGCCCCACAGGCCTCAGGCACGAGGGGACAACGGGAGACTTTGGGACCATAGAACCACTGAGGTGGTCATCCAGTTTTTCTACCAGATTCTCAAAGAGGCTCTCAAAGCAGGATCGTGCCGCTAAGCTGAGTGTTCATATCAGTGACTCGGAAGTCATCAATGGAACTCACACTGAACCAGAAGATTGAGCTGAAATACTTTGACTCTTTTCGCCAACATTACGCACTGCCACACGGGACCATTGAACACAGTGACAAACCAGATGTGCTCGTCCTTGGTGAAGACGAGCAAAGAATCCTTGGTATAGAGATCGCTCGCCTCTACAAGACGGACGGCCAACTCGAAGAGAGTGGCCAGCGGCAAATCCCTAAGCGACTCATAGTGGTTGAATTGGCCGAACAGATGTACAGGGCGCGTGGAGGTCGAAAGATTGAGCTAAGTGTAAGTTTCGACCCCAAGCATCCGATTGGGCGAAAGCCGCATATGCAGAAAATTGCGAATGACCTCGCCTCGTTTGCTTTGGAAATTTCATCACAACAAGATGGCCATCAGAGCTATAGCCCGCTCGAAGACACGCCAGAACTGAGCTGGATTTTTCACAATGGAAAGGAGTATCCGAACAGTGCTTGGCTTCCCGTGCAGAGCTACGACGTTCCTGAGTTATTAGTCCCACGAGTAAAAGATCTGGTTGCAAGGAAGATCCGCAAGACTCAGGGGTACGAGGCGTGTGGGGTAATGTGGTTATTGCTCATTGTCGACTTTTGGGAACCATCGCAGGATCAGGAAATTCACTGGCCAGCAGAAGAGAACGTCGGGAAGACCCCGTTCGAGCGGATTCTCATCTATAAGACTTGCTTCAATGAGGTCGTTGAGGTGAGTCAGCGCGGGGCGGACATCTGAAGAGCGTCGTTTAATAATGCGGGGTTTGCCTCGTAGACTGCTATCTCAGCATTCACACTCTTTTCGACCTCTCGGATAAGCTCTTCTATCTGAGGTAGCTTTCTGAGTAGTGCTGCATAGTCGTACCCCTTGAAGGTCATCCCATAGGCCCCGGATGGAACGAAGCTAATCCCCACGGCTCTTGGTTTGTAGTAAGTCAGGTCGGTGTGCGCGAACTGCTGCATTCGAAGCCTTACGAGCTCCTTGTGCAGCGGCATCAGATGCTTAGGGACACGTTTCTTCGTGGTAAGCATATGATTGCGCTGTTTGCCCTGATCTCCTGTGTTCCCAGAGAAAGGCCGCACATATGTGATCGTTAAGTCTCGTAGCAAGGCGTATCGGACGTCAGGTCGCTTGTAGCGCCGAAGGACTTTGATCGAGTGCAGCGCCGTGTCAAGGTCAATCGAGTACATTCGAAGAAAGTAATAAGATTCTTGGATGTCCAATCGCAGTCAATCCCTGCCAGCCTTTCGGCCAGTCTATCAGAGGCCGCATCCGCAAGGACAACGGCAAGGTCACCCTTCACAGCCACCAAGTAGAACGCAGACGACATCCCTAAATTCTTCGACCAAAGGACCACCTTGAGCAGCTCCCAGAGTAACGAGGAGTAAACCAAGAAATCGGTAGCTGACACTAGGAGCTAAGGATTATCGCACTCTCGAAGTGGCGTAAGGTTCAAGCCCCTATCTCTCTGACTTACATAGAAAAGCCCAGTAATTCAGTGAGTTACGTGGCTTTTTGTTTTCAGATTGTACTACTCACTTGTACTACTCAGTTTGTCATCTCCGCATTTGGGCGATGCGCATTTTATCCCTCTCGCTGTCCAGCATTCCTGTGAGGCTAATTGTCATAGAACACTGCGACGCCTGACGAGTTTTGCAGCAGCTCGACCGAGTGTTGGCAATCCGAACGATTGACGTAGCTTTCACTGCTGCGGGCAATGGCTAGTCCGTTTACAGCATAGTAAATCCAGTACCAGTACCCTGAAGCGTCTTTCTTCTGCCAGTAGCAGGGGTAAGTAACCGTGGCCATGAAAACTCCTTTTCACATTTTGGTGGGATACCTGAGCGTAGAAGAGGAAAAGGCTCTGGCCACTATTGCTCGGATGAAATACGATAAATTCAACTGATACTCAATCAGCTTTGTAAGCAGCGCCACTGCCACTATTCCGAGCGTCTACCATCACAACGTCTTCACGCTAGAGTTCTGCTTCGCATCACCCTGCTGCGTTCTTCACCAAAGTCAGCAACTCGCTAGAGAAAGTGAACTACAGTTTGCGTAACCACAAAGTGGCGCTTTTAATTGGAGAGAATCATGCTCGCAAGCATTACCCATGGAGTATCACCATGAGAGCATTCATCGTACTGGTAATGTCGGTGTTAGGCAGCGCGATATCTTCCGCCGCCACATTCGATGGCTATCAATGCCAGGGTGACTGCTCAGGGCATCGGGCTGGGTATGACTGGGCAGAGCAGAACGACATTGATGACGAGGATTCTTGCGATACGTCGTCCCAATCATTCAATGAAGGTTGTCAGTCATTCGTTGAAGGTGGTAGCGGGATTGCCTCATCGGATGATGACGAAGAAGACGAATGAGCGACGCGATGGCAGTAGGCCATGGCGGCCGTTAACATGGCCGCTCATTCAAAAGGATTTCAGCATGAAGACATGGGACGGGGCGGTTGCACTAGTTGCACTAGTTGGGGTGCTGAGTGCGGTGAAGCAATGGCAGACGGAAATGAGTTACTCACGCAATGCCAAGGCGCAGTCAGATACATGGAAACAGGCGAATCAGATAGCCCTATGTCGGCGGGCTACTGCTTCGGGATAATTAACGGCGTGATGAATACCATGGTGACTATGAACGAACTAAACCCTAGCTACTGTGGTGCAAGAATCCTTTGTAGCATAGGGTTTAGGCAGGAGGGGGCTGTGCTGGAAAGACTCTCAGTTCTTTAACGAAACTTGTTTGGCTTCGATTTTTAGATCACTGAGGCGCTTGAGCATAGCAATGATGTTTACTCGAGCGGATCCCTCATTGGCCAAGCGTAGACGCTTGATTGCTATAACCGAATCGCCCATGCCAGCAGTGAAAGGGGTCCGAATAACTTCACGCAAAACAACCTTGTTAGTGCTTGACTCTATCAGGGTATATTCAACTTCGCTGGTCACTTCAAAATCCAGTCCAAATATAGGCTGGTCAATGCGTAGCAGGTTGGCACGCAGAGCGTAAGGGGCCGACTCGTCACCAAGCAAATTAGCATTGGCGAGCGATTGCTTGAGGGCCGCGCCGAAGTCCGGGGCGTCGATTTCCGAAGTCCACAGAGGATTGGTTTTATCTCCACCATTCACCTCAGAAAGCCGGACATTATTTCGCAGCTGAGAGTCATAGGTGTTTGCCTTGGCTTGATCAGCAGTTACTGACATGCCGGAAATTTGAGCGGGCGAGGCACAGCCAGTGCAAAGAGCAATTAGGGCTGAAGCTAAAAGCAAGCGAAGGTACGTCATTCGACAAGTCCTTTTGATTGTAAAAGTACCGCAGGGATCGCAGATAGTAGCACTATGCCACTCCTTCGGCTAGTTATCGCGACATCTGATACGGTGTATCGAAATTTTCTGGCTTAGTCCTTCGGGGCGCGATTTTCAATTCAGTCCATACCCAATTTTTCAAAATCGACACTTGCCCAAAGCAAATTTCAGTCCGTGAATCTGTAGCCGAATATCGGTGGGGCAGTTCTGGAAGCTCGGCCATCTCTGCCCAGTGTAGCGGCCTCCCTAACCCTTAGAGGCTTACAGAAGCTGGGTAGGCTAGGAATCGGCGAATATCGGGTGACATAGGCCACCCATATAACGTTGCAGTAACCGAGCAGAATCACGGCCTGCTGATGGGCGAAAACCGGGAGATGCTGTTTGCCGATTACTGACCTTTCAGCCTGTCGGCTCGCGGCCTTCCTTTAGCTCCAGCATCAGCCCGCTCAAGCGTTTGACCCGGCGTTTCACCGCCTCTTCAAACACGCCTGCACGCGACTCGATCAAGGTGAACCAGTCCTTGGCCCGGGTAATTCCGGTGTAGATCAGTTCCTTGGTGAGTACCGGATTCAAGGCATCCGGAAGAATCAACGCGGTATGCGCGAACTCCGAGCCCTGGGATTTATGCACGGTCATGGCGTACACGGTTTCGACATCGTTCAGGCGACTGGGCAGGACAAACCGCACGCCTCCCTGGCCATCATTGCGTGGGAATGCCACACGCAGAACCTGTTTTCCAGTCCCGTGGCCTTCCTGTTCCGGGAGCCTGAGGGCAATGCCGATATCGCCGTTCATCAAACCCAGCCCGTAATCGTTGCGGGTCATCAGTACAGGGCGACCCTCGTACCACTGCTGGTCGCTGTCGATCAGACGGGCCCTCAGCAACGCGTCCGTCACTCGCTGGTTCAAGCCTTCAACACCCCACGGCCCCTTGCGCACGGCGCATAACAACTGGAACGCGTCGAAAGCCTGCAGCACTTGTCGAGCCCAATCAATCCAGCACGAATCTTCCAGCGGGCTGTCCAGTGGCGGGCGCTGATTGCGCAGCACGCCCAGGTAATGTCGATAACCCTGCGGCCCCTCGCCATGGCCGTCGAGAAGCAAGCGTTCCAGGGCCCGATCCTGCTCCCCCTTGAGGGCCAGGCAATACACATCGTCATGGCTTCGCGCCGACAACAACTTGCGGGCTTCTTCGGGATGTTGCTGGTTGACCCAACGAGCCAGTTGGCCAATGCCGCTACCTTCACCGAATCGCCGGGAATGGCGCAACATCACGACCTGTTGAGCCAATGGATGAGTGCCCTGGGCGTCCTCCTGCAAGCCGCTGGCCTGCAGGTTTTCGCCACTGACGGCTTCCAGCCACTGGCGTGTCTGCGGGCTGTACCAGCCGGCCTCCGCATCGCGGCACAAATCCCCCAGTACCGCACCGGCTTCTACCGACGCCAATTGATCCTTGTCACCCAACAGCACGAGGCGCGCATGGGGCGGCAAGGCGTCGAGCAGGTTGGCCATCATTTCCAGGTCGATCATCGAGGCCTCGTCCACCACCAACACATCCAGCGGCAGGCGATTGCCAGCGTGATGGCGGAAATGACGAGTCCCGGGCCGGCTGCCGAGCAGGCGGTGAACGGTGGTGACGTCGGAGGGGATCTTTTCCCGTATTTCTTCAGTGACCTTCAAGGTCCGGACTTGTTGGCTGATGGATTCGGTCAAACGCGCCGCGGCCTTGCCGGTAGGCGCGGCGAGACGAATGCGCAGGGGCATGCCGGCCTCGACCGCCGGCGCCTGGAGCAACGCCAGCAAGCGCACGACAGTGGTGGTCTTGCCGGTTCCCGGTCCTCCCGTGACGATGCTGAAGGCGCTGCGGGTCGCCAGGGCACAGGCGAGCTTCTGCCAGTCGATCACTTCACCGGAACGGGCAGGACCAAACAGACCGGTGAGGCGCTGGAGCAAGTCATTCGGCGTGGATTCGTGTTGCGTCAAACGCTTGCGCAACGAGAGGTCGATCCGCCGCTCGTAGGCCCAATAACGGCGCAGGTACAAGCGTTTGCCCGATAAAACCAAAGGCCGGTCGCGCACGTTGTCACGACTGTCAGCGGCCAGTGCGACCAGGTCGCTTGCGGCCAGTACCTTGCACCAATGGGCCCCGTCCAATGATCCCAGCAATTGCGAGGGCAACAGCATCGCACCGCCTTGCACGTCACCTTCGGGTGGTAATGACAGGGCGAAGTCCGGTTCTTTCAGCGTCTCGAACAGGTCGAGGCAGACATGCCCATGGCCCAACTGGTGGCTGGTCAGCGCGGCTGCCAGCAACACCAGTGGATCATCCTCCGGTGCCAGCTCATGCAGAAACGCCACAAAGGCTTTGTCCAGCGCGCGCAACCAGCCACGCTCGACCCAACGCGTGAGCAACAACAGCAAGTCGTCGGCACGACTCAGCGGCGCCAGATCGGCCAGGCTTTCGGCTGCCAGCGATGTGGGCAACAAATCGGCGAATGTACGATTCATAACAGTACTCCCTGTTCCCAGGCGGGCTCGGCCTTGGGTTCCGGCTTGCCCTGGAACAGCCTGTCCAGACGCTCGATCAGTTCTCTTGGCGGCCGGGCGAAAAACACACCCTGGCTGGCCGCACGCGTACCGCGCAAAAACAGGTACAACGCACCGCCGACATGCCGATCGTAGTCGTAATCGGCGAGCCGCGCCTTGAGCTGGCGGTGCAGGGCCAACAGGTACAACACGTATTGCAGGTCATAGCGGTTGTCGAGAATCGATTGTTCCATGGCCTGCGCGGTGTAGGCCGCATCATCGACGCCGAGCCAGTTGGATTTGTAGTCGGCCACGTAATAGCGGCCGTCATGTTCGAACGCAAGGTCGATGAAGCCCTTGAACATGCCGTTGAGCAACACCGGTTCCGCGGCCACCCGGGCCACGCCGTTATGGGTGTATTGGCACACCAGCGCATCGAGCTTGAGCACATCGACCTTATGGCTGGCGAACCAGAACTCCATCTCGACCTGATACTGCGTCAACTGGGCGAATATCACCGGGGTCTGATCGTTGCCCAGTTGCAACGGCGACTTGAGCAGATGCTGCAGCCAGTCACTCAAGGTGCTGATCCAGCCCTCCCAGCCTCGACGGTTGCAGCGACGGGCAATGGCGTCGATCACCTCTTGTGGTGCCGCTTCAAAACCCTCGCCCCCCGCCCATTCGAGCAAGCCATGGAGGAAGGTGCCGGGGTTCGGGCCGCGCGGGAAGCGATGGATATCGCCGCCACCGGCCGCCACTTCCCTGGGGGCCTGTGGGTCGAGGCGTTCGTCATCGAACAGTTTTTGCGCCTGTGGGCTCTCCGGCGCCTCGTCGGTGCCGACGCTCAGGGTGTCGCCAATGCGCAACGCGCTGTAGGAGGCGATCCACCAGTTTTCACTGGCCTTGCGTTTCGGAACCAGTGGAACGAGCAGCGCCGCGTCATTTTGCGGTGGCCGGTAATGCTCTGCAGTCGCTTCAGGCATCTCGGCATACGCCAACGCCGGGCAGTCCTGCTGCAGATCCCGCAGCCAAAGCTGCAACGCCTTGGACTCGGCCAATGGCGCACCGCCGCCCAGCAGATAACCCAATGCCGACAGATGCAGCACCGAGCCATTGTTGTTGCCGCGCTTGAGGTCGGCCACCCCCAGCCAGCAAGCGTGTTGCGCCCGGGTCAGGGCGACATAGAGCAAGCGCAGATCCTCGGCCAGACGCTCATCGTCAGCCAGGGCAATCAACTCTGTCGTCGGCTTCAACGTGACCTGGGCATTGCCTGATTCATCGTGGTAGTGCAACGGCAGGCGGCTGCCATCCACCGGTTTCGCCGAGCAAATGAACGGCAGGAACACCAAGGGATATTCAAGGCCTTTGGACTTGTGAATGGTCACGACCTTGACCAACTGCTCATCACTTTCCAGACGCAGGATCTGCTCTTCGCCAGCTTGCCCGGACAACGCCAGATGCTCGGACAAATGCCGAATCAGGGCTTGCTCRCCATCGAGTTCGGCGGCGGCTTGTTGCAGCAGTTCGAAAAGGTGCAGAAGGTTGGTCAAGACGCGCTCGCCGTCACTGCGGGCGATCAACGCCTGGGGCAGACGGAAGTCGTGCAGCAAGCGTCGCAGCGTCGGCAGTACGCCCTGCTTGCGCCAGACTTCGCGATAACCACGGAACTGCATGACCCGGGCTTCCCAGGCCAACTCGTCCTGATTCAGCCGCTCCAGCTCCGTCAGCGACAGGTTCAACGTGATGCTGGCCAACGCGGCCCGCAGCGGGCGCTCGACATCCGGCTCAGCGCAGGCCTTGAGCCAGGTCAGCACGTCATGCGCCTCCTGGGCGGCGAACACCGAGTCCTTGTCCGACAGGTAAACACTGCGCACGCCACGAGCGGCCAATTGCGCACGAACCGCCTGCGCCTCCTTGCCATCGCGGACCAGGATGGCGATGTCCGCCGGCAGCAGGCCCCTGAAGGCCTTACCGTCCTGGGTGAACCCCGCTTGCCCCTGCTGCCCGCCGTTGAGCAATGCCGTGATTTCACTGGCGCAGGCCGCCGCCAGTTGTTGCCGGTACACCGCACCGGACAATGGTTGTTCGGCCGGCAAGTGCCAGATGTTCAAGGCCGGGATTGCCTGGTCATTGATGCGCAAGACTTCTTCGCGGCCCTGGGAGGCAACCGGCGTGAACGGAACCGGGTTGTCGCCATTCTTCTCACGGAAGAGGAAAGCGCCGCGTCCTGACTCCCGGGCTTCGGCGCGCTCGAATACATGGTTCACCGCGTTGACCATGCCATGGCTTGAGCGGAAGTTGGTGCCCAGGGTGTGCAGGCGGCCAGTGGTGGCCTGGCGGGCGCGCAGGTAGGTATGGATGTCGGCACCGCGAAAAGCGTAGATCGCCTGTTTCGGATCGCCGATCAGGAACAGACCGCACTCGGGGCTGTTCTCTTCAATGCGGTAGATGCTCTCGAAGATCCGGTATTGCACCGGGTCGGTGTCCTGGAACTCATCGATCAGGGCGACCGGAAACTGTTCACGAATCAGGGTTGCCAGTCGCTCGCCGCCATCGGACTGCAAGGCCGCATCAAGGCGCAGCAACATGTCGTCGAAACCCATTTCTGCACGGCGGCGCTTCTCTTCCTCGAATCGTGCCCCGACCCAGCGGGCCGCATGTTGCAGCACGGCGGCATCGGGTGTTGGCAACCCATCGAGACAGGCCTTGAGGCCAGCCATCGCATCGAGTCCCGGATGTCGAGGCGCTTCGCCCTTCCACGCTTCGGCCATGCCATCAGGGGTCAGGCGCGTGAAGCCAGTACCGATATCCAGTTGCTCAAGGGATTCGTCTTCGGCCCAGGCCTTGATCTTTTCGAACCAGGGCTCGAAGTAGCGTGCCTGCATCTTGCGACCGTCGACACTCTTGCTGGCAACGCCCTGGTGGCAGATGGAAAGCAACTCGTCAGCCCAACGGAGCCAGGGCTGCTTGAGTTCGATCAGGGCAACCCGTCGCTCTTGCAGGCATTGCGAAATCACTTGCGCGGGTTCTTTCCCTTCAAGCGTATCCCGCTCGCTGGCGAACAGTGCACGAATCCGCGGCAACAACGCCGCCGGTCCACCCCAATTGCTGCGCACCCAATTCAAGGCGTCACCTTGCATCGGGTAACAGAACAGCCGCCAGTAATCGCGCAGAACTTCCCCCAGCAAGTCGCTGTGGTCGGTTTCCAGGGTCTGGGTGAACAGGCTGCCGCTGTCGAATGCGTGTTCGCGCAACATGCGCTGGCACCAACTGTGGATGGTCGACACCGCCGCCTCGTCCATCCACTGAGCGGCGATATCCAGGCGGTTTGCGCACCCGGGCCATTGCTCGGGCGAGTACTGATCGCGCAACTCGGCAATCAGGCTGTCGGGGGCCGGTGTTTCATCGCGAAAATAGCGTGCGGCCTCGGCGAGCCGCGTGCGAATGCGTTCGCGCAGCTCTTTGGTAGCGGCGTCGGTGAAGGTCACGACGAGGATTTGCGGTGGCAACAACTCTCGCCCGAACCCCGAGCCCTCGTCACCATGGCCAAGGACCAGGCGCAGATACAGTGCGGAAATAGTGAACGTCTTACCGGTCCCGGCGCTGGCTTCGATCAATTGACTGCCACGCAGCGGGAATGCCAGGGCCAGAGGTGTCTTCGTGCTCATCAGCGCGACTCCTCGCTGGACAGTGAACGCCAGGGTGCTTCAAGAAGCGGGCGATAAAGCGCGTCACACCACTGGGGGAACGTCTCATCGGCGACCAAGGCATCGTAATCGGTGAATTGTCGGGCGAGTGCCGGGCTTTCGCGACGCTCCCCGTCCGTCGTCTGCCCATCACCTTCATAGGCCTTGCGCGCAGCGGAATCGGCCTTGATCGGGTCGGTTTGCCCCAGCCACGCAAAGGCTGTTTTGACCGCGATCGGCAGAGGCTGGCGCATACCCGACTGCCAGGCCATCAACAGGTCACCCAGAGTTTTCCGCGCTGTGGACTCATCCATCGGTTCGAGCAACAGACTGTCGTCGCTGGCCACCAGTGCGGTGGTCAGCGCCATGCCACTGGCACAAGCCACCAGATGGGTGAGCCACGGGCGTGTCAGTCGATGCCATTTGCGTGACTTGATCGAGCCAATACTGTTGGGGATTGTAGTGATAGACAGCAATCCGCCATCGGCGCGCTGATGCAGGCCGCTGAGCCAGCCCTCGATGTGCAGGCCTTGCAGTTCAAGATCGACGGGCAACGCACTGCTGAGCGGTGTTGGCCACAACGCCAGGAGCTGTTGGTGGCGTTGCAGCAAGTCAGGCAATGGCTCGATCAACTCGCGTTGCAGGCACTCACCGAATCCGGCCATGGGCAGCAGCCCGCTGTTTTGCAGACGTTTCGCCTGATCTTCCAGTGCCTGTCCGGTATTTCCAGGATCTGCCAGCGCCGCTTCGAGCAAACGGTCGCTGAGGCTGTAACGCTGCAACGCATCCAGGACAAAGGGTTCTTCATCGGCCAACGGCACTTCGGCCGCCTCGAAGAAGACCTTCAGTCGCTGGCTGAAAAAGTGCCGCACCGGGTTGCGCAGGAAATCCTGCAGTTGACCGAGGCTCAGTGGTTCGTCCTGAACGTGAGGCCCGAGCACTTCGGCGCTTGCCTGTTGCTCTGTCGCCTGATGAAGGACCTGCCATTCGGTGGCGTAGCTGAACGACTCATCCCCTTCGTGAAAGTAGCGGGCACTGAAAGGTTGCAACGGGTGTTCCCGGGTCATGGCCTCCAGCAGGTCATTGTCGCTTTGAGACAATCGCCAACCGCTGGCCAAGTGGTCGCGTAACTGGCCGATCAGCACCGACGCAGGCCTCTCGCTGTTATCGCGGATGCTGCGGCCCACCCAACTGATGTAGAGCTGGTCCCGTGCCGACAACAAGGCTTCCAGTAGCAGGTAGCGGTCATCTTCGCGCCGGGAGCGGTCACCGGGACGGTAATCGCTGCCCATCAGATCGAAATCCAGCGGCGGTTGCGCGCGCGGGTAATCGCCATCATTCATGCCCAACAGGCACACAAGTTTGAACGGGATGGCGCGCATGGGCATCAAGGTGCAGAAGTTGACCGCTCCGGCCAGAAAGCGTTGGGACAAACGGCCCTGATCCAGACCTGCCAGCCAGGCTTCGCGAACTACGGTCAGCGGCAATTCGTCCTGCAACCCGACGGATTCGCAGGTCTCGAGCCAGGTCTCACGCAGCTCTTCGAGCTGAGCCAGCAAGTAGTCATCGTGTTCGTTACTGGCAAGGAAGAACAACTGCACCAACGCCTGCAAGCGCAAGCCCCATTGCCCCGGCGATGCAGGCTGAGAAAGTTCGTGGTGAGCCACTTCCAGCGCATCCAGCAACGCAACCAATGGACCAATGAGCGCGGCGTCCAGACCACCGATTTCGTCGTAGGGTTCGATACCCTCATAAGCATCGGCGCTGCCAACGGCATAACCGAGCAACATCCGTCGCAAGCCGAAACGCCAGCTGTTTTGCTCCAACTCATTCGGTAGCCCGAGCCCGGCACGTTGCTCGGCATTCATGCCCCAGCGAATGCCGGCGCCTTCGATCCAGCGGTGCAGCGTCGGCAGGTCAGGCTCCTCGACACCAAAGCGTGCGCGCAATGCGGGGACGTCCAGCAGATCGAGAATCTCACTGACGGGGAATCGGCTGTCAGGCAGCTTTAGCAGGTGCTCGACAGCAATCAGCAATGGATCGCGACCACGCTGGCCCTGGTCAGCCAGGGTAAATGGAATGAAGCGCGGATCCTGGCGGTCAAGCTGACCAAACACGGCACGAATATGCGGTGCGTAGCTGTCGATGTCCGGCACCATCACGATGATGTCCCGGGGCCGTAATTTCGGGTCGGCGCTGAAGCGCGCGAGCAGTTGATCGTGGAGGATCTCGACTTCTCGCTGGGCGCTATGGGCGATGTGAAAACGGATCGATTCGTCCTGCTCAAGATCGATAGCCGGCCAACGCTCCCGAGTCTCGTTGAGAGGGCGCAGTTCGAGGATGTCATCCTGCAACTGGTTGAGCACGTTCAGCGGCTGACCGTCACTGAACAGGTCGATACGCCCGTCGCGGAATGCCGAACGATAGCTGTTGGGATCGTCATAACTGTCGAGCAGGTTGATATAGTCCCGCCCCTGCTTGCCCCACGCGGCCAGCAGCGGGTGAGCATGCTGATGCAGGGTTTGCGGATCGATCACTACCGGCATGCCGCTCTTGCGGGCCTGACGCTTGTATTGATGCCGCAATAGGTCTTTATCGGCGACGATGTCCGCCCAATGGTGACGACAGGGATTGTGTACGCACAGCAAAACCTGGCTGAATCGTGCCAGTCCCGCCAGTGCTTCCAGGGCTTGAGCAGGCAAGGAAGAAATCCCGAAAACGATCACTCGCGAGGGTAATCCCTTGGGGGCTGTTTCGAGATGGTTGATACGCTCGACAAATCGCTGATGGACGCCGGCACGGCTTTGCGCCATGCCTTCTGCCCCCACATCCAGCAAGAGTGCGCGCCATAACTCTGCCTGCCAGCAATTGGCCGGGGTCAAGGGTTTGGCTTCGCCCCTGGCGTTTCTTGTTTGATGTCGGCCTTCTGCCCAGTCTTCCAGCCAGTCGGCTCGGTACACCTGGTATTGGTCGAACAGATCCGCCAGACGCTCGGCCAATTGATAGCGTTTGCGCAGATCGGTGTCATGGGTCAGGAAACGCTGCAACGGCTCGAAGTGCGGTTGGTTGATCAATTGCGGCAGCAGGCGCATCAGACGCCAGGTCAGCGGGGCTTTATCGAGCAGGGACTTGACCGGAATTTCGTCGCGGCCAAGGACCATGCGATAGAGCTGCCACATGAAACTACCGGGCAACTGCACGTCAATGGCGGCAGCGATGCCGCAGCCTCCCATGTCGTCTTCTTCAGAATCTTCCGCCAGTGCCAGCTTCAGCCATTGGGCAATGCCATTGCTTTGCACCAACGCGATTTCATTCTCCAGGGGAGCCAGCGGGTAGCGCCGCATCCAGCTGACCACCAGGCTGCGCAACTCGTCCAGGCGGTTGCCGTGAACCACCATAAAACCAGCACTGAGGGACGTCGCGTCCGGCATAAAGGCTTCCTTGGAAATGCAAAATCGAGAAACGACTTTAACATCTGTAGGAGCGAGCTCGCTCGCGAAGGTCGTCAACGATGACGCGGGTGGTCTGGGGTAACGCCGTGTCCTGAAGTTCTTCGCGAGCAGGCTCGCTCCTACAGGAAACAAGGCGCAAAAACAAAACCCCAACTGCTTTCGCAATTGGGGTTTCGGAATTTAATCTTGACGATGACCTACTCTCACATGGGGAAACCCCACACTACCATCGGCGATGCATCGTTTCACTGCTGAGTTCGGGATGGGATCAGGTGGTTCCAATGCTCTATGGTCGTCAAGAAATTCGGGTACTGAACCGTTTTTCAACGTTTCAGCAAATTGGGTATGTGACAGCTTTCGGTGTTTTGTGAGCGTCGAACTTTCG